>CAJQNM010000171.1 GCA_905479665.1 uncultured Saprospiraceae bacterium | reverse complement strand
TTCCTGAAAATGAGTTTTATTATTTGTCGTCAAATAAACTTTTGTGCCCAGACCCATGCGATTCTTTTCGTCGCCTTCCAAGATCACTTTGAGGAATCCATTTTCTGTCAAATTTGCATTATTCTGGTATATAGAAAGTTCTTCGTCAATATTGTTGATGACCAAGTCGAGGTCGCCATCGTTGTCTAAATCACCGTAGGCCGCTCCATTCGAAAAGGAAGAGTCCGTAAATCCCCACTCTATGCTTCTATCAGAGAAGTGTAAGTCTCCATTGTTTTCAAATATGTAGTTCGGTATTTTTTGCTTTGGCAATTTGGTTAGTGCTTCCTGAAGCTCGGCACCAATATTCCGTTCGGATGCCGGGAGGGCAGTCAGTTCCTGTTGTCTTTTTTCGAGCCATTTGCGATAATCCTTGTTCGAAATGTCCACGCGATACCCATTGGTGACAAAGAGATCTTGGTCGCCATCTTGGTTGAAATCGGCAAAGAGCGAAGCCCAACTCCAGTCCGTGTAAGCAACACCAGCCATTTGAGCAATTTCACTGAATTCTCGATTTCCGAGATTGAGTTGAAGCGTATTTATCATGTATTGATAATGGAGGCCGTTTTGGACGGAGAACCAAAATTTTTCAGGATTCATGTCGTTCATGTTTACCTTTTGGCGGTAGTTGTCTGCTGCTGTCATATCCAGCACCATTAGGTCGAGGAGGCCATCACTGTTGATGTCCGCCACATCTCCTCCCATCGAATACCAGGAAATATGGTCCATACTCGTTTTCAGGGTCTCCTCAAATGTGCCATCACCATTATTAAAGTAAAGGTAGTCTCGTTCGCCAAAATCATTGCAGATATAAATATCTGGCCAGTCGTCATTGTCGAAGTCTCCGATGAGGGCACCAAGCCCATAACTAATTGACTTACCAATAATTCCTGCTTCGGCAGAGACATCGGTAAATTTGCCATCGTCATTTCTGAAAAGAAGATCACCTACCTGATCATCTCGGAGGAGTGGTTTAGCAGAGAAGTCATATTGGTAAGTCCGTCGCGGGTTATGATTGAGCAGATACAAATCAAGGTCTCCGTCCCGATCATAATCCCAGAAGTAACTCTGAGTGGAATGCGAAATATCAAATAGCATAAAATCGAGCGACCGCTCGGTAAAGGTCAGGTCGCCATTATTTATATAAAATAGATTTGAGTACGATGTTTGTGGGGCATGGCCAGATCTGCAGACGTAGATATCTAAATATCCGTCGTTATTGATGTCTACCATATTGACTCCTGTCTCCCAGCTCATGGTCCCTTGAATCCCTGCCTTCTCCGATATATCCTCAAAGGTGAAATTACCCTGGTTTAGGAATAACTTGTCTGGACCGAAATTTGCATTCACAAAAATATCGGGGAGATTGTCATTATTTATATCTCCGATGGCCACTCCAGCTCCGTTATAGTGATATTGAGAGGTCAACACATTCATGTGCTCAAAACTGGGCACCTGGTTGACGAAAGAAATCGCATCAACTTTCGTGAAAAGAGGTTCCTGTGCAAGAAGGGATGAAATGATGCAGCTGACAAGCAAAAAAGCGATCAGTCGATTACGTTTGCGGTACGAATTATTTGCCACAAAACCATTGGTGAGAGGTATTGATATATGCACACTTAAAGTTACTCAATAAACACATGAAATGACAGTCTGACATCGATGCGTTAAGTCCCTCACCCCTCATACTCATTTACTAAACATTTGTATAGATAATATATTTACTCTACATTCGTTAAGTAAATATATGCAATGGCTTCAGATACACTAGGAGAGTTCGAAGAATTGGTCTTGTTGACCGTCGCTGCTCAGCACGACCAGGCATATGGCGTGTCGATCAAAGAAGGACTCGAAGACGAATTGACAAGAGAGTACAACATCAGTGCCGTCCATGTAGCTTTAAAACGGATGGAAAAAAAGGGGTTTGTGCAATCTCGCTATGGCGGCATCACTTCAGAACGAGGTGGTCGGAGAAAAAAATTCTACGTGATCACTGCCTTTGGCAAGAAAATGCTGGATCGACAGTACCACACTCGATATTCATTGTATCATAAAATACCAGACATTTCCTTTGGGTAATGTTCTCGCCATCATAAAAATAGTAAGAAACTAAATACACTTGAATAGTGAACATCGAACCTCCCCAAAAAGCACTGGATTTTCTTAGGTGGTTCTGTCGTGAAGACTCTATTGAAGAAGTTGAAGGTAATCTCATTGAGGTTTTTGAAAAACAATCCGCTCATGACCTTACTGAAGCGAAACGTTCTTTCACCTGGCAAGTAGTACGCCACTTTCGACCCGAATTTATTCAACCACTTGATTGGCCACATTTCAACCACGCAATCACTATGCTAAGATCTTATTTGAAAATCGCTGTACGGAATCTCTCCTCTTCTCCTTCCTTTAGTTTTATTCATCTTGCTGGTCTAAGCATTGGTGTGGCTGTATGTCTGCTTATATTTCAGTACATCCAATTCGAACGGAGTTACGATCAGTTTCATGAGAATGCAGATCGGATTTATCGTGTACCCATCCGGTATTCCGAGGGCTTTGGTTCGTTCCCTAAAACGGCAGCCAATCATCCTGGACTGGGGCCGGCGATGAAAAGAGATTTTTCACAAGTGCAGTCGTACGCTCGTCTTGCCCATCCCAGCAATTTTGGTGGTGGTCTGACACTGAGAGCTCACGATGAGGATGGCAACGTAACCACCTTTACTGAGGACAAAGGCTATCTAGCAGACTCCACTTTTCTTGATATATTTTCCTTCCCTATCCTTTCGGGCGATGCAGGTTCTGCGCTGGACAAGCCGACCAATATTGTGATTACCAAGTCAATTGCAATCAAGTACTTTGGTACTGCCTATGCAGTAGGAAAGGAACTCCAGACTAATGTTGGAGGTCGTAAGATGCAGGTTACAGCCGTATTGGAAGATGTGCCTCCTAGTTCACATCTTGATTTTGACATCCTAATTCCCTTCCATGCCGCCTTCCCTAAAATGGGGGAAAGTCAGCTCTGGCTTTGGCCAGAGTTTCACACTTATGTCTTGCTAGAAAAGGGCAGCAATCCTGACAACATCGAGGCAAAATTTCCTGAATTCACAGCACGCTATATGTCCCAGATCCATAAGGATCATGACTTCATGACGTATTTTTCTATGCAACCCATACGTGATATTCACCTCCACAGTGATTGTGCCAATGAGATTACTCCCGCCGGGAGTCAGCGGATGGTCTATTTTCTCACTCTTCTAGGAATATTCATTCTACTGGTGGCTTGGCTCAACTATATGAATCTTTCTACTTCACGATCCCTCGAAAAAGCAAAGGAAGTGGCTGTCCGTAAGACGATTGGTGCACAACGGGGTCAATTGATGATGCAATTTCTGACCGAAACAATGTTGCTGAATGCAGCAAGTATCAGTCTGGGCTTGGTCATCGCCCACTTTTGCACTCCAGCCTTTGAGTCTCTTGTCGGTAAGAACCTAGGTGGATCCCTGATTACTCTGCAGCTACTAGGGAGTCCCCTCTTCTGGATTATTTTTCTAGGCAGCATCATCGTCGCAGGATTCCTTGCCGGTATCTATCCAGCTCTGGTACTTTCTTCTTTTCGGCCGATTCAGATCATACAAGGTACTTTAACTTCATCCGCGGGTGGTTTTTCACTACGAAATGTACTGGTTGGGTTTCAATTTATGATTTCGCTTCTTCTTATTGCAGCCACTATTCTGGTGACTCGTCAAATAAATTTCATGAACAAACAGGATTTGGGATATACTAAGGATCAAATTCTGGTGGTCAAGGCACCAAGTATTCAAGATTCCATATCCTTCGTGCACTCTCAATTGCTTCCGTTGGAATTGGAGAAACATGCTTTTGTTGAGAAATTGACAAAGACTTCAGAGATACCAGGGAGGCTAATTCCCGTGCGCACTGAGGTGCGACAACTGGGTTTAGGAAACGAAAGCAACATCGGACAATTTATGTACTGTGTTGACGACAAGTTTATTGACACCTATGAAATACCCCTGCTAGCCGGTAGAAATTTTAGAGAAGTCGACAGCTCGCAGATCTTCAATACTCCAAATAACAAGGTATTAATTAACGATCAATTGGCCCAAAAACTTCAATATGCAAATGCGGAAGATGCCATTGGCAAAGAAATTGAATTCAAGTTTGGGGAGAACTTCCACCGAGCCGAAATCATAGGAATAACCGATAATTTCCATCAACAATCACTCAAGGAGGCTTACGAGCCTCTGCTTTTTTATTATCCAAGCTGGCCGGGTTGGCGGTTCTATTCAATCAGATCCAACAATGGAAATTGGTCTGATAATATCGCCAGTATTCAAGATACTTACAGACAAATCATGCCAGAAGCAGCATTCGAGTACTTCTTCTTGGATGATTTCTTTGATCAACAATATCGGGCAGAGCAAAGATTCAGCAAAGTATGTCGTGTCATGGCAGGCCTAGCCATTTTCATCACCTGCTTGGGATTTCTTGGCCTGGCCTCCCTAACTGTTGCTCGCAGATCCAAAGAAATAGGTATTCGCAAGATACTCGGTGCCACATTGCAAAATATACTTCAGCTGATCACCCGCGATTTTGCAATCATGCTGGCTATTGCTAGTGCCATCACTTTTCCTGCTGTCATCTATTTTGGACGGGGGTGGTTAAATAATTTTGCTTTTAGTGCGGGGCTGGGTTGGCAAGTCTTTGTCATACCCGTCGTTTGTCTATTCGTATTGATTGTTTGCATTATCATTTATCAGATCCACCGCACCGCGGCACTTGATCCGATCAAGGCATTGCGTGAGGAGTGATCTCGGAGTCTAGTAACGTTCCTAGCTGGTGAATCGCAATGAAGTGAGGGAGCCCAGTGATAGCACCCGAAAATATTTTCCGTGAATCCCGAGTAAGTTCTCCGTATTTTCAGGTTTATGTATCCAAGTATTTTCAATGATGTATTAGGGCCAGTGATGAGGGGCCCGTCCAGTTCGCACTGCGCTGCGGCACTGAGAATAGGTCGACTATGCTACGACCTGATGGATGGAAGAATAGATTCTGCCATCATCGATTTCGATACTCAGGGATCACTGGCTACTACGCATCGCAGCCAGGGATCTGACATGGGTCTGTTTGGAGGATTTATGGGCTGGGCTGCAGATGATGCACGATTGCCCGACTATCAAGAGGCCGTTGCACAGCAGGGCATGGATATTCAGATTAATATCCTGGACTTCGGTGCCGAGCACCCCAACACGTACCGGATGGTGCTCAGGAATAAGAGTAAAAGTCATGCTGTGACTGCAATATCGACCGGTGGTGGTATGATTGAGGTGATTGCCATCGATGGTGTGGAGGTATGCATGCAAGGTGATTTTTTTGAGTTGCTGATCTATACTGAGCAAGGCGAATTGTTGATCGAGTACCTCAAACATCTTCTTCCCGGCATAGAGGCTGTGGTGAAGGAGGATACCCAGCCATTCGTACAGGTGAGTCTAATCCAAAAGCCAGAGGCAGATCTGCTATCCGAATTGCACGCATTGGAATATGTGCAAGAAGTGGCTCTTCTGGACCCTGTCCTGCCCATCTTGTCGAGACCAGATCTAAGCGTACCTTTTGAGACTGCGGCAGAAATGCTTGACTACAATTCAGAAAAAAAATCAGCGCTCTGGGAGTTGGCCCTGGAATACGAAAGTGCCCGAGGTGGAATTTCCGAGCAATCGGTTTATAATAAAATGCAAGATCTGATTGGGGTCATGCAAAACTCAGTCAAAGAAG
>CAJQNM010000170.1 GCA_905479665.1 uncultured Saprospiraceae bacterium | reverse complement strand
ACCGGCAAAAGATTGCGCCATGCGAGCCGGATCATTAAAGCTCCCGGCAAAGCGTGAAGCTTCTTCCACCGAAAATGAACGGGTACTGACCAGCGCACTCGTGTTTACTGTTTCGGAGCGATTCTTACGCGCCACCACCTCCACGACATCCAGCGATGCCACAGACTCTGTCATTGATAGCACCACCTCTCTTGGCACCCCGGTGGTCACTAAGACATTGTTGCGAGCCATATCTTCAAAACCCAGGTAGCGAGCATAGACGGTATGGCGTCCAACCGGGACATCCTCTAAAACAAATGAGCCCTCAAGGTCCGTAACCGTACCCCAGACAGTACTGTCTATCAGCAAAAAAACCTCAGCGCCAATCAGTGGTTGGGTGGTTACTTGATCATTTACAGTACCCATTATTTTTGATGTCAAGGTCTGTGCATTGAGAAACCATACCCCACTCAACATCAGTACCAGAAGTGCAACTTTTTTCATGGTCTAAAAAGATTATATGTCTAAAAGGACAGTCGGGCGCAGTTCAAAGTTGCATCTCTAGGAGGCTTTTGAATTACTGGCTCGATTTGGCTCGCTAGCTTATTTTGGTTGCAGACGAGCCAAAAAACGCAGAAATAGCCGAGCTATATCGAGTATTTTTGGTGAAGTATGCAGGCAAAAGAAGCCGCGAACGAATCAGAGTTGGTATTTCAACAGCCTCCATGAATAGAAATTCCTCACCTGAAGACTTACCTTTGTTCCATGCGACTACTCCTTATTTTCCTCTTGTATGCCATGCTTGCAATGCAATGCTCATCCGAGACCACCGAACTGATGGAGCGTGACCTACTGCAATACGGCATGCCAATCACACTAAGTGTACCAGATAGTGTGGATATTAAAACCATGGATTGGGGATTGCAAAAAGATGTTACGCTCAAGGGTGATGACAATTACAATTTGCAAATATTTAGCTCTCAGACTAGCACGCCTAATATGGCGATACTACTTTCACAACATAAAGAAATGGTGAGAGAAAACCCTTATTTCAACAAATTTGTGCAGGAAGATGCAGATGGCTTCATCTATGAATTGCAAGTGGACTCATTAGCAAATTTCAACTTTCGCCATTTTAAGATCCAGGGTGATCGAGAGTACATCTTTCAAACCGGAATGGTCGGAAATTACACACAGGAGGAAGCGAGTAGGTTGTATCAAATTTCTCAAGAGGCAAAATAAAAATCGGCCTTGAGACTGGGTCTCAAAGCCGATTAAATTCTAATCTTATATATTCTATTTACCGTCAGCGTAGCGCTTAGCGACCGCGTCCCAGTTGATCACCTCAAAGAAAGCTTGTATGTAGTCAGGCCGTCTATTCTGATAATTTAGATAGTACGCGTGTTCCCAAACGTCGAGACCCACGATCGGATGACCACCGCAACCTTCTCCCACATCCATCAGAGGGTTGTCTTGGTTTGCTGTCGAACAAATATCCAGTTTGCCTCCCGGGTGCACACAGAGCCAGGCCCAGCCCGATCCAAAACGTGTGCCTGCAGCGGTAGCAAATTTTTCCTTAAAGCCTGCGTACGATCCAAATGCCTCATTGATTGCATCTGATAGCTCGCCACTGGGCTCGCCCCCACCATCCGGAGACATGATGTTCCAAAAAACCGAATGGTTGTAGAAACCTCCGCCGTTGTTTCGCACAGCTTTATTGCTGGAAGCCATGCCAAGTAAGTCTTCGATTGATTTACCTTCCATTTCAGTGCCCTCGATAGCGGCATTGAGCTTATTGGTATACCCTGCATGGTGTTTGCCATGGTGAATTTCCATGGTCTTCGCATCAATATGGGGTTCTAGCGCGTCCTTCGCGTATGGGAGATCTGGTAATGTAAATGCCATTATATTTCAATTTTGTAGTGAGTAATTATCCAAAAGTTGGATCAAATTCTATTCCCTAAATATAACCAATGGGTACCGCATATGTTTTACCAGAACGTTACGCCTTCGCGGGCAGTTGTACGATTCGCTCCATCCCGGAATAAATATTGAAGCTTTCTTCTCTCAAGAATCCAATCAACGTCTGATTGCATTCATCGGCAAGATCGATCGCCAGACTGGAGGGTGCTCCAATCGCTGCAACAATCGGAATGCCCACCATCGCAGCTTTCTGGACCAACTCAAAGCTTGCCCTGCCACTTAGCATCAGCCCAAAGTTGTGCAAGGGCAAAGAGAGATTCTTGAGGGCGTAGCCCACCAGTTTATCCAGGGCATTGTGCCTACCGATGTCTTCTTTGAGATACGTGCTGCCCGACGCAAGGTCGATTAATAAACAGGCGTGCATCCCCCCAGTCTGCGCAAACTGCGCTTGGTGCTCTCCCAGCAAAGTAGGCCAGCGGAGTAGCTGTGCAGGGGCAATTTCTGGAATGGTCGCCAGGATAGGGAAGTGACTCGTCGTTCGGATATGATCAATGGATGTCTTTCCGCAAATACCGCAGCTGGAGGTAGAAAAAATATTGCGGCTGTATCGCTTTACATCGAAGTCAATCTCTGCTCGCAACTCTATCAGAATGCGATTTTCATCATCAAAATGCCTTACTGCCAATAGCTCTCCAGACGACCGTATGATCTGCTCTGAAAAGCAAAAGCCCAGTGCTAGCAATTCATCATCACCGGGAGTCCTCATGATCACTGCCACGACACTTATTTCTCTCCGGTCTGCCTTACCGTGACGGATTGCGATCTCCAGCGGTTCTTCGCGGGCAAATTGATCTGTACGTCGCAAAATTTTGCCGGCATCAAAGTGGTACACCCACCCTTTCACCGTTCCCACGCTATTTTGATTTGTCTCCATCCTGAAAAACCTATTTTTGGACCTCTACCATTCTGAAAATTAAAAATATGCCAACAGAAAAATTTAGGAAAGAAAAAGACAGTCTGGGCTGGGTAAAGGTTCCTGCAAACAAATACTGGGCTGCACAAACTCAGCGCTCCATCGAAAACTTTAAGATCGGTGGCCAACAGATGCCGCTCGAGGTGATCAAAGCCTATGCAACACTCAAAAAAGCTGCAGCCAGCACCAATGCCGCACTAAGCGTTTTGCCCAAAACCAAAGCCAAGCTCATTGGTCAGGTCTGCGACGAGATATTGGCCGGAAAACATGATGATCAGTTCCCCCTAGTGGTGTGGCAAACCGGATCTGGCACCCAGACCAACATGAATGTCAATGAGGTCATCGCCAATCGGGCGCATGTGGTGAGGGGTGGCAAGCTCTCTGACGAATCGAAATATCTCCACCCAAACGATGACGTCAATAAAAGTCAATCATCAAACGATACCTTTCCGACTGCAATGCACATCGCGGCATACCAAATCCTCATGGAGCAAACGCTACCGTCACTGAGCATCCTCCATCAGACTTTTCGAGCCAAAGCCAAGGCCTATAAAGGGGTCGTGAAGATCGGTCGAACGCACATGATGGATGCGACTCCCGTCACCGTGGGCCAAGAACTCTCTGGCTATGCATCACAATTAGAACACGGTA
>CAJQNM010000169.1 GCA_905479665.1 uncultured Saprospiraceae bacterium | reverse complement strand
AAACATTGGGGAGTTTGAGAACAAGGGTTTTGAAATTACCGCAGGATTTAAGAGTGCCCGTGGCAGCGAACTCACCTATGACTTCTCTTTTAATTTTAGCAATAGCAACAACACACTGCTCTTCATAGATGAGCCAGAACTCTCCGATCGACCTTGGCAACGAGAAACAGGAGGAGAAGTGGGCCGACCACTTTTGTACCAGTTTGACGGAGTATTCCGCTCACAGGCAGAGATCGAAGCAGAAACATTAGACTACAGTGGTGTCACACCGGCACTAAAGCCTGGCGATGCCAAGGTGGTCGATATCAGTGGCGACGGGAAGATTGGACCGGAAGATAGGAGGCGAACTGGAGGCAGCTTATTTGCCGATACCCAGTTTGGGATCAATACAGCGCTAGGCTGGCGCAATTTTGATTTTAACATGTTTTGGGCAGGTGCTGCTGGTGGTTTCAACCGCTACGAGTGGAGTTTTATGTCAGGAACACTGGCCAATGTGCAGCGACCCGTATTTGATCGCGCCTGGTCATTAGATAACCCAGACGGAGAGGCTCCACGCCTAGCCGATCGGGGAGATCAGTGGTATTCCGGTCAGACCGACTACGCACTGCTCACACGAGACTATATCCGAATGAAGACCATTGAGCTGGGTTATAATCTGAGTGATGACATTTCTGGCAAAATAGGAGCTCAAGATATTCGTTTGGCAATCACGGCAACAAACTTGATCACCTTTACCGACTTTCCTTTTGATCCCGAAACGGTACAAGCTGCTTCTCGGGATGACGCAGGAAATTTTGCGGAGGCTGTCAACTCTACTCGACGAGCAAGCGGCGGTGGACTAAACAATGGCCAAGCGTACCCAACTTTGAAAACAATTATGGGTTCTATTCGTATAACCTTTTAAGCAGAAACAATGAGAAATCTTAATAAAATATTGATTGTCTGCGTCGCTGGCTACTTTATGGCGAGTTGCAATGATGATTTTCTAGAAACCACTCCGCTCGATCAAATAGCGGAGGCCAACGTTTGGGGCTCCGATAAGCTTGCCGAAGCGGCTGTGCTGGATTTGTATCAGGGCACTTGGGCCGGTACATTGACCAGGGAGGAAACCACCGACGCATTTACCGATCAGGCGGTCTTCACACATCCAGGTCGAGGTGTCGATGGCTATACGGAAGGCAAGATGAATCCCGCTGGAAACTACATGGATATGCAGTGGTTCAGCTGGGATCGACTTTATCCATTTATCCGTGGTGCCAATATTGCCATTCAAAGATTGGAAGCCAATGAGGCAGGATTTGATGGTGCCTTTGTAGATCAACTTTTGGGTGAGAGCTACTTCATGCGCGGTTATTTTTATGCGCAATTGATGCGCCAGTTTGGAGGTGTGCCCCTACTACTGGAGCCCTTGACTCTGGAAAGTGAAGCGAATAACCCTCGAGCGACCTTCGAGGCCACGGTCAATCAAATCATCAGTGATTTGGATAAATCGATCCTATTGTTGGAGGATGCTCCAGCCTCGAAGTCGAGAGCACATAAGCTCACGGCGCTAGCGATGAAGTCTCGTGTACTGACGCACGCTGCAAGTGATCTTTACGAGCCCTCAAAAGCTTCGGCTGTGGCGACTATTTCTTCCTATGGAAATCGTGAGTTGATCGGTTATACGGGTGGTGATCAGTCTCAGCGCTGGCAAGCTGCCGCTGCAGCATCAAAAGCATTGCTGGATGCGACTACAGGCTACAAACTTGACTTAGCTGCTCCAGCTTCGACCGAAGAGGCACAAGCAAATTATGAAGCGATATGGCAGGAAGGAGATCTGAACCAGGATTTCATTTGGGGCCGGTTGATTGAAGAATTTGGTTTTTCATCTCGTACGTACCCCGGTGGATCCGGTTGGTCTCAAGGACCTGGTATGGTCGCTCTGTACCACGGGCCTAATGGTTATCACGAATGGGCTGGTACGACCCCAACGGAAGCACTGGTTTCGAAATACTCCATGGCTGACGGCACTGAGTTTGATTGGAACAATCCCGACCATGCAGCAGATCCGTATGCAAACAGAGAAGCACGACTCTATGCCTCGATTCTATACGATGGTGCTCCCTGGAAGGAGCGCACCGATGATGTAGTCAAGTTCGATAAGTTTAATGAGATCCAAAGTGGATTTTACACGCTGGCAGATGGGACGATTATCAACGGTGTAGATACTCGCCAAGGGCCGATTGAAGATTGGAATGGCTCTAGAACGGGTTATTACTTCAAAAAATTTGCCGATCCTTCGATTCCCGCATCATGGCCAAATAACTTGCAGAAGATTGATGCTCCCTACGTACGTTACAGTGAAATATTGCTGAATTATGTAGAAGCAAACATCAACACGGGCGACGAGGCCGAGGCCATCACCTGGCTGAACAAATTGCGCTTCAGAAATGGGCTTCCGGAAGTAACCGCTTCTGGAGGTGACCTGCTGGAGCTATACAAAAGAGAACGAGACAAAGAACTCGTCAATGAGGATGCTCGTCTTTTCGACATGAAACGCTGGCTAGAAGGGCCGCAATCGCTCAATCAACAAGTGCAGCAGGTACTTGTCCAGGGAAAGCAGAAAGCGGGCACAACATTTACGGATTATCGCAGAGATACCGATATGTTTGACTACACCTACACGCCGACGAATATTGTCTTTGAAAATAGGATCTGGCAGGACCATGTTTACTTTATGCCAATCGATCAAGATGAGATTGACAAAGATCCATCATTGGTTCAAAATCCTGGATATTAGGACTGAGCTGAATTTTTAACATGAAAACGAAATAACCCTCATCGTAATGATGGGGGTTATTTCGTTTTACAGGTATCTTTATGGCAATGAAAGCAGTCCCTATTCTTCTTCTAGCGATCTTGATCGCCTCTTGTGAGAAATCGGCTGAGCGCGAAATGACGTTTAGCAAAATCGATCAAGATATTACTGGTGTCACTTTCGCCAATAGCCTGACCGAGACGCATACGTACAATTATTTTACCTATCCCTACATGTACCTGGGAGGTGGTGTGGCGATCGGTGACATAAATAATGATGGACTCGAAGACATTTTCTTTACGGGAAATATGGTCAGCAACCGCATGTATCTAAATCAGGGCAATCTTGCATTTACAGATATCTCCGAAAGTGCCGGACTACTGGGTGATGAGCGCTGGTACTCTGGAGCAACATTCGTCGATATCAATCAAGACGGTTTTCTGGACATCTACTGCTCGGTTGGTGGCAAAAATGGCCCCAATAACAATGTATTGTACATCAACAATCAAGACAACACCTTTACGGAAAAGGCGGCCGAATATGGCATCGACGACCATGGCATCAGCATGCATGCCACCTTCTTTGATTACGACAAAGACAATGACTTAGATCTTTACGTGATCACCTATCCGCCCACCAG
>CAJQNM010000168.1 GCA_905479665.1 uncultured Saprospiraceae bacterium | reverse complement strand
TGTATTTGTCTATAGCCCTTTTCAAATCAGCATCGTCAACAGGTTTTAGTAAGTAGTCAATGCTGTTGACTTGAAAGGCGTCTAGTGCATATTGGTCGTAAGCAGTAATAAAGATTATTGGTGTTTCCACCTTTATCTGCTTAAAAATTTCAAAACAACTTGAATCACCCAGATGAATGTCCAGAAAGATCAAGTCCGCATGGTTATTCCGTAGCCAGGCAACCGTTTGCTTGACACTGGATGTTTCACCGGCAATACTAAACTCAGGACCGATAGATCTCAACTGATCGATAAACTGATCTCTGGCTAGCTTTTCATCCTCTACAACCAATACCTGTCGATAGTTCATGTCATGGTACGTATTAGAGGTAAACGTATGACGTACTGATCTTCAGCATCAAGGATCTCTGGCAAGGGCATCTTCAATAATCTGTACCGATCCACTATATTCTTAACACCAATTTGAGATGATGACGGTTTCTTAATACGTAGTTGCTTGTTGTTTTTAACCTCTAAGCAGTCTTTGTTTATCTCAATCTGAATGTGGAGTGGAGAGTCGGATGTTACGATATTGTGCTTAATGCAATTCTCAATGGATAGCTGAAGGCTAAAGGGGGGCAATAGATATTTATCAAGTTTGTCTGAGACGCGCAGATCTATTTCGAGTGCTTCGTCAAATCTAATTTTTTGCAAGTGTTTATATTTTCGGACTAGCTCTAGTTCTTCTGCTAATGGAATAAGCTTAGTGTCCTTGATGTCTAGTACAATGCGATATATTCTTGAAAAGTAGTTAATAAATTCTTCGGCCCGCACGGGATCTTTCTTTACCAATGACTTTAAGACATTAAGACTGTTGAAGAGAAAATGAGGATTAATTTGATTTTTGAGTACCTCAAACTGAGCCATGAGATTGGCCTGCTGCAGGTCCTTGTTTTTTGATTTCAATCTATATGATTCCACAGCCTTATCTATAATAATTTTAAACGTATTTGGATCCCAGGGTTTTGATACGTAGTAGTAGATTTTGCCTTTATTGATTGCTTCTACAATGGCATCAAAATCACTATATCCTGTCAATATGATACGCATCGGATCGGGGTGCGTGTTTACAATAGTGCCAAAAAACTCCACTCCCGTCATCCCCGGCATACGCTGATCTGAAATGATAAGCTCGTAAAGGTTCTGATCAATAAGGGTTAAGGCTTCCTGTGCAGATGAGACTGTGTCTATCTGGTACTCTCTACGAAAAACAGACTTAAACGAGAGTAAATTATCCTGTACATCATCAATGTAAAGGATACTTGGTTTGGTCAGTGCAGTGGACTCTTCCATCGCTGGCCAAACTAAGAAATTTGGTAATATATTACCCAATTCGTGCAATAGGATTCGTTACGAGGCGCATTTATGCAAGATTAGCAAGCACTTTGATGATTGAGGAGCGATTCCAGCCCATCGGGCTGGACCTAGATCCAGTGGATCTTGGAGCGACGAAACCGCTTGCGGGTGGGCGGCAGCTTTGAGCTATGGCGACGAGTCCCCTTGGCTAGAAGTGCTTGATAATGAAGCAGAAATGCGCCGTAGTAGAATCAATTTCACACATAATGATGATTATGACAAAAGTAATTATTCAGTTGAAAACGTTCTTCGAAGGCAATGCATTTAAAATATTCATTGGAAAAATGATCAATTTGTATGATTTTCGATCGTAAATATCTAGAAATCTTACTCTTATGATTTCTTTTTGGTCAAAATATGTATGTGTGAAATTTCCTATTGCACTAATTGGGTGGTAAGTAACTATATCGGAAAGTTGCGGACTTTTTGACAACAATCAAGGATGTAAGAGTAGTACTACAGATGAAGCTTCTTCTTTTGTTGCCAAAAGCGGGGGTAAAGTGTGGGTTTGTTGTCTAACTTACTAGCAGTTCGTTATGCACTCATTATTTAGAAAGTAAAAAAGAAAGTCTATGAACATTAAAACGGATCTCACAACATCGCGATTATACCCTGGTCTAAACCGCCTGTCGGAACTGAGCTTCCCCTCCGTGGATCGGGCGCCCGTATGACAGGACTTGACCCATTGTTGACAATTTCAGACTTCTCTTGAGCGGCACAAAGGCGTAGATCAACAAAGTCTAGCTGATCTAAATCTTATCAGGTTGTCAGTTGTTTTATACGCTCACTAGTAACAATTGGAGCGATTGGAGCATCCATCGAAGAAGGTAGATCGATATTAACCCATCAGAAAGAAGATGTGAAGAATGGACTTTATAGAAATCAATGCAGCCTCCAGGATTCCTAAATACAAGCAAATAATTGACTCTATTAAGGCTGGCATCCGGGAGCAGAAATTGCTCATGGGTGATAAGATATTATCAATCAATGGCTTTAGTGAAAAATATGATATTTCTAGAGACACGGTAGAGAAAGCCTATACTTACCTGAGATCACAAAACATTATCGCATCGGTCAAAGGGAAAGGATACTATGTTGCTAAGACTGACTTAATGGTTCGACTAAATGTGTTGTTTGTAGTCAACAAACTGAGTACACATAAAATGCGAATTTACAATGCCCTTGTCGAGGCTTTGGGTAGGGCAAATGCTAAGGTTGATATTGAAATTTATCACTGTGAGCCTGCCGTATTCAAGTACATCCTAAATAAAAGGAAAGGCCAATACGATTACTTCGTGATTATGCCGCATTTTAAAGATGACAATCTAGGGTATATGGGTTGTACGGAAGACACCCTGGAGGTTCTCCGAGAAATTCCTGCGGACAAACTGATCATTTTAGATCAAGATGTGCAAAATATTTCTGACCAAGTGGGTAAAATCTATCAGGATTTTACCCAAGATATTTACAATGCATTGAAGGACAGCATGGAGCAGCTGAGGAAGTACCGCAAGATTATTCTCGTATATCCAAGCAGGTCCGTCTATCCATACCCAAAAGAAATTGTTCGAGGTTTCAAGATGTTCTGTGATCAGACCGAATTAGATCATGAGGTTCTTGACCAGATCTATGACAGTATGGAGTTGCAGTTAAAGGACCTATACATCATCATTCAAGAAGAGGATTTGGTG
>CAJQNM010000167.1 GCA_905479665.1 uncultured Saprospiraceae bacterium | reverse complement strand
AGAGGTTTTGACCTGGAGTACGATACTTCCTCGGGTGTACTACGTTGTCATCGGTGAGAAAAGTGAGCAGATTGATGATGATCGTGTCGAAGTTATTCATAGCACTGTGAATTTTGGTTTTGGAGGCAATAACAACCTGGGTCTCAAGGCAAGTCTGCGCCATGGCCATGATTGGACTTTGTTATGCAATAACGATGCAAAAATGGGGGAAACGGATATTGCCACGATGCTCGGGAAAGCAGAGGCCCTGGGAGATGACACGCTCTTTTCGCTCGCACCTATGATGAAAGAGCAGAATGAATTCGGCAGTCGCATGTATGCCGGAGGTAAGGATATCTCTCAATTTCTCAATACGAGAGAAGAATTTTCCAGTAAGCACGAGGGAAAGGATGTACATGACGTATTTTATAATATCGGATCAATTGTTTTCCTTAATAATGTACATCTTGGTCAGGTAGGTCTCCTGGACGAAGATTATTTTTTCAGT
The DNA here is from genome assembly GCA_905479665.1 of uncultured Saprospiraceae bacterium. Classification (GTDB taxonomy): domain Bacteria; phylum Bacteroidota; class Bacteroidia; order Chitinophagales; family Saprospiraceae; genus CAJQNM01. Next base: position 4,598 of record CAJQNM010000167.1, on the reverse strand, counting down.
GGCGAAGTTGCTGATCTTTGCTATCGAGCGAGCCTGCAAGGGCTGAGAAATATCTGCATTACAGACGTGGTGGCGTTTCACTTTCCAGAAAATCACCACAGAAGAAAGACACTCTACAAATATTATTCGCTGCGCAATCGGTTTGTTTTTATTCGCAAGCACGATTTGCCTTCCAGGAGAATGTGGAAATTTTATCGATTTATTATTAAGGACCTGATCTATCAAACCTTGTGTTTTAATCGCAGTCAGATGAAGACGGATTGGATTTGCCTCTGGGATAGCATAAGAGGAGTAACCGGAAATCAAAATCATAAATTCCAGTGAAGGTCTCGGTGGTCATACCGAACTACAACGGGGCAAAACATTTGCAAAAATGTTTGACCTCACTTGCGCTTTCGACGGTAGACTTTGAGCTGGTCATTGTGGACAATGGCTCAAGTGATGAAAGTCATGCAATATATCAAGCATCGGAAATCACAAACAAAAAGTGGATTGCACTCGAAAAAAACTATGGATTTGCCAAAGCGGTCAATACAGGCATCGATGCGGTAGGGACTCAGTACACTTTTCTTCTGAACAATGATACTGAGCTGCTGCCGGATACGCTAGAAAAACTATTGGAGGCGATAGAGCAATCTGTGACCAAGCACCTGGTTGCCATGCAGCCCCTGCTCCTGCAAATGGATAATCCTACCCTTATCGACAATGCTGGAGACACATTGAGTTGGTATGGAATAGCCAGCAAAAATAAACATGGACTACCCGTTACTGCGGCAGAGGCACGGACTATCTTTTCTCCTTCAGGTGGTGCTTGCCTTTTTGATACCTTTTTTCTGAAAACGCAGAAATTTGATGAGCGTTTTGTCTCCTACCTGGAAGATGTCGATTTGGGTTTACGTGGAAGATTACTTGGATATCACTACGAACTGGAGCCGAGTGCGGTGGTCTATCATAAGGGCCACGGGAGCGCAATCCCACAAAAGCAATATGTGCGCAATATGACGCGCAATACGATGCTGCTCTGGAGCAATCTTCCCGCTGGTCCGCGCGCGAAAAATTCGATGCAATTATTCTATGGGCAGCTGCACAAATTTTTGTCCTATGGGCGGCCATGGCAAAGTATCTTGGGCTACAATGATTACTTCAAGTTGAAGTTTTCCACCCAATCTTCCACCTCCCTCATGAAACAAAAGATCTCTCTCAGTGAGGAGGAGATCACCGTCTTGCTGAGTGATGAGTTTCCCAGTCCCAGCTTTCTCCAAGTATTTACAGACTTCATTTACAATATTATTGTACGGCCCTTTTTTCAGGATCATGATTAATTACCTCTGCACATCACCGGCTGAAATTTTGGCAGATACTGATGCCATCTATCAGGAGATCGCACTCTTAAATAGTGCCTATCCCGGGCCTGTGACCAGCCTCTTTCCACTGCGTAAGCCTTCGTCGTTGGTGCCCCCACCAATCATGGGATTGCACAATTGTCGATCGATTAGAAAACAGGAGAAAAACCATCAAATCAATCATGTTTTCGCTGCGGGACTATTTCATTTGCCGCTGCTGTATTTTCTCAAGAAACCAATTGTCTATACGGTCGTAGGAGGTATTTCAAGGACTGCCAATGTGCCACCCAGGTCCTTTATACGGCGATTGGATAGGCTGGTGGTATCTAGTGAGCGAGACAAGACCATCCTGGAAGACAAACTTGAGGCCGAGGTGAAGTGTATTTTGCCAAGTATTCAGGTGGAGAATTTTACCCAATCACCAAGGTCATTGACTGAGGGAGAAACCCTGCACCTGCTGATGGCCTCTGCCCCCTGGGAGCAAGCGCAGTTTAAGAGCAAGGGCATTCATATTATTCTGGAAGCACTGCAAAGTGTAGATCGGGTGCACGTGACTTTTCTCTGGCGCGGCTTGCATTTACAGCACATGCGTGAGCTGATCGAGAAATACGGGGTAGGGGAGCGCGTGCAACTGATCGATCAGAAAGTCGATATCAATCAATTAATGCAAAAGGTGCACGGCACGATTTTGTTGTGCAATGACACGGCCGTGATCAAAAGCTATCCACACAGTCTGATCGAAAGTCTGGTGAGTGGCAGACCGCTGATTACCACACGCGAAATAGCGATGTCAGATATGGTGACGGAAAAAGAATGTGGATTTGTCTTGGAGACATTTTCGGCTGCCAGCTTACTACGTACCCTCGCGAAATTTAGAGAGGAGTATGCGTTTCTTCAGCAAAATACCATGGGTATTCCGAAGTCGTTGTTTGCGCCAAGTGAGACGTTGGCTAAATATGGGAAGATATATGAGGGGTTATTGTAAGTTATTTTGTGCAACAGGCAAACTCGCTTAAGGATTGAGCTCTCCACAGATAGGATGAAGGTGCTGGCCACCATCTGGTGTCGTTGCGAGACGTAGTGGGTTAGGTACTGATGAAATTTGATGTCTGCTTTGCGGGCTTGAAGAGGAGCGAAAATTTAGGCCACTTTTGTACTTGTCAGGGTGCTATTTTTGTGCAGAGGCTGGCCCAATGAGAAAGCATAGATGATGGAAGGTAACTCGACAATCAACCGGTGCAAATAAAGAAGAGAATTTTAAAGTGGGGTATGATACTGGTGCTCGCGTTAGCGTTGCTCCTGGTCATCTCATATTTACTCTTGAAGCTCCCTGTTGTGCAGAATTTTGCCAAAGACAAAATAGTGCAAGCGCTTTCTGAGCAATACAATGCTGAATGGGACATTGAAAATATTCATGTTTCCTTTTTTGATGAGGCGACCTTTGAGGGGATTAGACTCAGGGATCAGGATGGTGATACACTCCTGTTTGCAGAGCACCTCCAGGTAGACATCGGTCTGTTCAGTCTATTTAATCAAGAAATTCGAATAGATGCTGTAGACATAGAGAATGCGCGGATCAAGCTCTATGAGCGAGCTGATGGGGAAATGAATTTTTCATTCCTCATGCCATCTGATACAGCTACGGCGACGGCTGTGAGCGATGACCAGGGATGGTTATTTGACCTGAATCAACTCGTCCTTGAGCATGCAGATTTCAGTTACAGCACACCTGGTCAGGACATCCGAATACGCGAGGATCGCCTCCTTTTGACCATAGACCGTCTTGATCTCGCTGAGCAAGTGGTTCATCTTGGCTTGGTTGAAGTACGGGGTGGGGAAGTAGATCTCAATATATTTCCATCGACAAAGCCGAGGGAGGCCTTTTACGTACCTGATTTGGGCTGGGACTTGAGGTTGGATCAATTGAATATTTCTCCTACGGAGATTCAATATCGAAGGGGTGCCGCTGAGTACCAAATCTCGAGTTTTGTTGTGAATTTGGAAGATGTTGCTTACCTGGACGACAGTCTCCATCTTTTCGTGGAGCACTTGGGGGGACGGGTCAATGACCTGATTAACCTGAGAGAATTTGAGGCAGACTTGACCCTAGTCGAGGACCGCCTTCTGTCTCCGCGTCTTTCCATAGAGACAGACCACGACAAATTAACCATGGCCCAATTAATTGTCGGCATTAATGGCCCGGAACTGCGTGCTCAAAATTTGGCGGGAGAAATAAGCTACCCAACTCTAGAATTATTGCGACCCTATATTCCCGACGATATTTCCATTTTAAAGGGAGAACGTCTTGTTCTATCAAGCAAGTTTCTGTCGCACTCGGGTGCAAAGACCTCTGCTCAGGGTATCCGCCTCCTCTATGGAAAAGCGATTCAGCTCAGGGGTAATCTTGACGTCATCCCTGCTCGTGGGAATTTCGATCAATTTTTTCGGGCCGACATAGAAAATCTACAGGTCGATCTTCCGCAATTAGATCGGATGCTTCCTGGCTTTCAAGTGCCCGATAGTCTGAGGCAGTACCGGGAACTGGCCATCAGCGGTGCATTTTCTGGATCGATGCGACGAATGGACATCGCGAGTTTAAATATGAAGATAGATGAGGCACTCTCTGCGGATCTTTCCGGAACGGTAGAGAATTTAGATCAGGTGGATAGGCTGCGTTTTGATCTATCTGCCTCCAAGTTGGATGCCCATGTTGATCAGCTGCCGTTGCCACCAGATGAGCAAGTTGCTTTTGATAGTTTGGGTCGCCTGGTATTCCGAGGAGATCTGCGTGGTACGCTCGACGACCTAACCATCGATGGCGTACTGAGAAGTGATTTGGGCGATGCAGACCTCGATCTGGCCCTCGTCCTTCCAGATAGCATAGCGGAGATGGAATATAAAGGGACCATAGACCTAAAAGATTTTGACTTGGGCGTATTTATAAAGAACAGTGATTTGGGACAAGTCACTCTGGCCACCAAGGTGGATGGAAAGGGCCTTGACTTGGCAAACATGGATTCGAAAATAGAAGGGACGGTATCGGCTTTTTCTTTTCAAGGGTATGAATATGCAGAAGTAAAACTAAATGCCGTGATGCAGGATAGCAGCATTAATGGTCACCTCGAAATAATTGATTCCAATATTACGCTTCAATACGATGGTGTGATAGTCCTGTCAGGAGAGACGTCCGTTTTTGATTTTCAGGCAAGATTAGATACCCTTAATTTGCACCAGCTGGGACTTAGCGAAGATGAG
>CAJQNM010000166.1 GCA_905479665.1 uncultured Saprospiraceae bacterium | reverse complement strand
TATAGAAGACTGATGAAGTATCATCGTGAAACGGATGCAACTTTTGGGCTGAATATCGAAGGAAGGGTGAGGACCATTAAGCAATTGCCGAGCGGGGATATCATTGCACTCATTGAACGAAATGACCTTAAACTATCAAACGGGATGATTTTAAGGATTAGGTAAAACCTAGTTCTGATTGCAGCAGCTCTATATTATAACGTACAATCACAGGATGGATTACAAAAGCATCGCGGAAAAAATAATCGAACTGAAAAATGCGGATCTTGAACTTCGTGATAGACTTATTCACAAAGGACAACTTGGGGAAGGATACAACCCAGATATGGAAAAATTGCATATCATAAATGCAGAGATATTAAATGAACTAATAGATGCCATTGGGTACCCAACCATTGACAAAGTAGGCAATGAAGCCTGCGAAGCAGCTTGGTTAGTTATTCAACATTCGATCGGAAAGCCATTCTTTATGAAAAAGTGTGTAAAGCTATTGGAACATGCAATCATTGAAAATCAAGCAAATCCAAAACATTTAGCGTATCTGACTGACCGAATAGCTGTCTTCGAAGGAAAACCACAACAGTATGGGACTCAATTTGATTGGGACGAAAACAAAGTATTGAGTCCACATCCTTTTGACAACCCAACCAAAGTAAACCAAAGGAGAAAATCTGTTGGACTGAACACACTTGAAGAACAGATAGAATTCATACGAAGTCAAGCAAAAAGCGAAAATCAAACGCCACCGGCAGATTCAGAAAGCAGGAAACAGGATATTGAAAAATGGAGAAGGAGGGTTGGTTGGATAAAATAACAACTGCACCAATGGGAGATTTGCTAATCTTGTCTTAAACCATATCAACCTATCCTAGCCTAAAAACGAAATGAAGTTTCAGAAGGGACCACTTAAGTTTATGCGAATGCGGCCTTATCCCTTGACTACGTATACAAACATAAGCCTGCTATGCCAGGACCTGTCAGGGGTCGCAGCAGGCAGCCTCTCAGGAATCGGTGCTTACGTCTTTCCACTCCAATCTAAATCTTTCATGGGCTGCCCTAAAAGTTCCATCATCACCAAGGCAATCTGTGACCTGGGTCACAAAAACCTTGGTCGGTTCACATTGGTATAATTGATAAGAACTATATTTCCAATCTTCATATTCCGAGACAAAACCATGGTGAATTGGATTGTGGTGGATGTAGCATATTAGGTAAGCCAACCTTTCGTCGCGGTCGAAGGATACCCGTTTGCATTTTTTTAGAAATAATTGGCCTTTCGTTCGGTTTCTAAAATTGTAAGCTAGTGCAAAAGAACTAAAATATCTGCGAAAAAGGTCTTTAACATGACTGTCAAATTCGTCCTCTGCAGCTGCTGATTTGACTTTCGGTTCCCAGCCCTTGGTTATAACTAGAAAGTGAAAGTGATTGGGCATCAGACAAAATGCCACTGTCTGAAAAACATCGGAAAAATAACGTTCATATTTCAATAGAAAATCCTCGTAGTCTTCCCTTGAATTGAAAATATTTTTATCACCCGATGCGTGATTATAGATATGAAAAAATTGATCCGGAAGGAATTGGTGCCAATAGTTCTTGGCCATTGGTTGGATATTAGATGGTTCGATAGGTGAGGTAGGGCTTTGATGGCTAAAACCAAAACGAATTTAAGTTCTCGGTGCACATCCACAAAGGGGATTCACACGGGAGGGGGATTCCTAAGCCCGAGGGAGGCAGCGTGCAGAGCTGGATTGGTAAGCCCCTGTTTTGGTGCTAGGTGCCGGAGTCGGTGACTGATTACCGCGCTTACCAATCTCTACGCTGCGCTTCGAGCTTAGGAATCGCTTCCTACGGAGGGGATTCCTAAGCCCGAGGGAGGCAGCGCGCGGAGCTGGATGGGTAAGCCCCTGTTTTGGAGCTAGGTGCCGGAGTCGGTATACTTTTCGATGACAAGCTGCAGGATTTCTTTTGTACTCTTACAACTTAGATGACTATATTAATTGCATGAACATGGTAGGAAAGATTTACGATATTAACAGGTATGATTCCGCACGAGATCAATCTCTAAAGCCCTATAGTGCAGCTGACGAATATCTCTTGCAAGATTTTAACGAACTAGACACAAAGCCTAGTCGCATCGCTATATATCACGATCGCTTTGGCTTCTTGACCTGTCATCTACGCTTCTTCAATCCCACGATCGTCTTGACCAACAAAAGTCAACAAAAAGCGATCGAACTAAACCTCGAAGCAAATAATCTTGAGCCAACTCCATTTTCGAACCCCCTCGCAACCTTCCCTGAAAAAGTTGAATTCGCTCTCTTCAAAGTCCCAAAATCCCTAGCCCTTTTTGAGCTCTTTCTTCAGCAAATAGCACAAAACTCAACGAACGAAGCAACTGTTGTTGTTGCGTTTATGACTCGGCATTTTAGTCCCAAATTGCTGGAAATAGCACAAAAGTATTATGAAGATGTAGAGCAAAGCAGAGCAGTAAAAAAAGCTCGCTTGATCAGGCTCAGCAAGAAGAAGCAAGTTGCTAAGTCAGATCCAGTAGATCTCTTAAACTATAATGATCAAATATACAAACAATACTGGGGCGTGTTTTCAGCAAACCATATTGATTATGCTACCCAGTATTTCTTGGAGCACCTTGAATTAAGACCAGCTGATCACAACATCTTGGACTTAGCATCTGGCAATGGTGTCATCGGAAAAGAAATAATGATGAAATTACCTACTGCAGAGATACATCTGCTAGATGATTTCTATCTTGCAGTGGAATCAGCCAAGC
>CAJQNM010000165.1 GCA_905479665.1 uncultured Saprospiraceae bacterium | reverse complement strand
TCCCCTCTCGGACCAACGGCGAAGCCACACTCTTGGATGGCATATTAAATCCCACCGCGAGGAATGAAATTTACAGTGACGAAGCGATCAATAATCGCTTGCTGGCCAACATTTCTCCATCATTTGAAATCATCGATGGATTGACGTATAAATTAAATCTGGGTGTAGATTACTCGTCGACCGATCGCAATATCCAGCTCACTCCTTATGCCCTACTAGAAGGCCTAGACCTGGGCTCACTGACATCTATTGTTGCCAGAAATAATAATAGCCTGGTCGAAAACACCCTCACCTATACTATTGACCGTGGTGATCATGGCATCATTTTATTGGCTGGTCATTCCTATCAAAAGACCTTTGAACATCAGAGGCAGTTCAGTCTCTCGAGTTTTGCCAACAATGGCATAGATCCTCTGTACCAAGATCAGATTAGTACCCAGGAGCAACCCACTGAATTCCGCACGTTTGCGATCGAAAATGAACTGCAGTCCTTTTTTGGAAGAGTCAATTATGGCTATGCGGATAAATATTTAGTGACGGCGACATTGCGCGCGGATGGATCTTCAAAATTTGGAGAAAACAATAAGTATGGATACTTCCCCTCCTTGGCACTGGGTTGGAATATTGTCAATGAAGATTTTATGGCGGGTAGCATCTTCGATAATTTGAAGTTACGTGCCAGCTGGGGGCAAACTGGAAACCAAGAAATTCCTTCAAAAATCACCCAAGCCAGTTTTAGTGAAAGTAAATCCGAGAACGACACCTATCCACTTGACCCCAATTCGACAACCTTAGATGATTATCCCTTTGGATCGATATTTACCCGCTTGGCTAATCCAGACATCCAGTGGGAGGTATCTACTCAGACAAACATCGGCCTCGATTTCGGCCTGTTTGACTACAGACTAACGGGAACACTCGATTATTTTACGAAGAAATCTGAAAATGTACTGCTTGAGGTAGTTCCTGCAGATCCGATACAGCCTACGGCCACTTTCTGGACCAATGTTCCCGATATGATCATTAAAAATTCGGGCATCGAGCTGAGCCTTGATTATACCAGCGGAGACAAAGGGAACTTTTCATATAACATTGGCGGCAATTTAGCGTACACGAAGAATGTTGTCGAAAATTCTCCTTTCGCTGTTTTGACAACCGGGGCAGCTTCGGGTGCTGGTCAAACGGGAGCGACCATCAATGGGTATCTTAATGGAGAAGCCATTGGCGCTTTTTTTATGAAGGAGTTTGCCGGCATCGGAGAGGATGGACTGAACCGATTTAAGGACCAAAATGGCGATGGACAGGTACTAGAAAATGACCGGATTGTCGTTGGTAGTGCACTACCCGATTTGTTGTATGGATTTTATGCGAATCTTGGGTATAAGAAATTTGATCTGCAATTTAATTTTAATGGCGTGGCAGGAAACGAGATTTATAACCACACTGCCATGTCTATTTTCAATCGTGGTAATTTAGCCTCTTCATTTAATACGACTGATTTTGCCGTAGAGTATGACAACGAAGCGATTACTAATTCAAACGAAGTGTCTACCCGTTACCTCGAAAATGGAAGCTATTTGCGACTGCAAAATGCCACCTTAACCTACACGCTCCTACCCACGGACTTAGAAATAGGAGATTGGTATTCCAGTATTAAAATCTCACTAACCGGACAAAATTTATTTACACTAACCAGCTATTCAGGTTTTGATCCCGAGGTGAATACCGGAAGCTCAATCAGTGGTATCCAAACCTTTGGGATAGACCGTTTTACCTATCCCTCGGCTAGAACAATTCAACTGGGCTTAAACGTAGCGTTCTAAAATCTACAACTATGAATAAGAAGATCATATCTATAATCGCTCTGAGTGTATTTGCATTATTGTATTCTGGGTGCACCGATCTGGAAGAAATCGTTCTCGATGAATCTCTCTCGGGCTCTGGGTTGGCTGAAACCATAAGCGGCACGATCGCGCCGGCATATGGGCAAGTGTCATGGACATGGAGACACACCAATTATTATGGATTGCAGCTCATCGCTGCCGACGAAGCCATTCTGCCATATCGCGGCGGAACAGACTGGTTTGATGGGGGCAAATTCTTGGACGCACATCGCCATTCCATCACGCCGGGCAATGACCTCGTAGGAAGCTCTTGGAATGAACTCACGAAAAATATTTCTCGAGCATTGTCTGCCATCGAAGTATTAACTCCTCTGGCAGAAAGTGGTGATTCGGAGGCAGCTGCTGCACTCTACGAAATGCGTGCGCTGCGAGCGTATCTAAATATGCTGACTTTAGAAAGTTGGGGTCTCGTGTTCAACAAAGAGACTTCAGACGAGTTGTCGGTAATTCTGAGAGGAGATGATGCAGTCGATCACATTAAAAATGAACTACTTACGGTCGTTGATCTGATTAATGACGACAGAGGCCCTGGTCGGCTTACAAAATCTGCAGTATGGGGATTTTTAGCCCGCTTGCATCTAAATGCCGCTGTCTATCGCGATCCTTACGGCTCACCCAGTTTTGCAACGGAAGACATGGCCAAGGTGATTGAGTACACAGATAATATTATTAACTCCAATCAGTTTCAATTCTCACCCGAGTATTTCGACTTATTTAATGATGATAATAATTCCAACCAGGAAATAATCTTTGCTCTGGACCAGCGCGGTGTGTTGCGCAGAGAGCATAGCCGTTGGGCCTATTGGTCTTTACCCGGCTCATTGTTTCCCAGACCAGAACATCCCAGTGCCGATGGTACCGATGGTCCTGCCATTACGCCCGATTTTTATCAAACATGGGTCGATGCCTACGGCGACACTGATCCAGCTGAAGCGGATGCTCGCTTCTATCAGAAGAATGCTCAAATTCCGGAAGAGATTAGAAACCTGGAGGGCTTATCTCCAGTAAATGATGAGGATAACTTTTACTGCATTGC
>CAJQNM010000164.1 GCA_905479665.1 uncultured Saprospiraceae bacterium | reverse complement strand
AGCTTTTCCGTAACTTACTTAGTATGTTAGTGTACTATCTTTTCCAGAGGTCTAGAGTCTCATTTATTTTCATCTTACAGATATTGGTTTTACTGTTCAATGTGGGTTTAAATACCTGCTTTAGTCAAGACTGCCACTATAACACTGTCACTGTTAATCCCGATTCTACGCTAAACTGTAGCAGCTCTCCTTGGGAGCTTGTATTTGAGGATGAATTTGAAGGAGTGGAGCTCAATACCGATTATTGGTATACATATTATCCCTTTTACTTAGACGGCAGCTGTGGTTCTTGTCGAACGCATGAGGATGTGATTGAACCCAAGCAAGAAAATCAAGTGTATCTAGACGAGAATGTAACAGTAGCCGATGGATTCTTATCCCTAGAAACCAAAAGGGAGGAAATAGTTTGGATGGGACAGCGCAGAGACTTTACATCTGGAATGATTCATAGCAAGAAAGATTTTGAGTTTAAATACGGAAAGTTCGAAATCAGGGCTCAGCTACCAAAAGCAAGAGGTCTATGGCCTGCATTCTGGCTCTTTGGTGAAAACCCTTTGGGAAACGAAGAGCGCAATGAAATAGATGTATTCGAAATGGTCATGAATAAGTCTAGACGCTATCACACCACGCTCCATCATAATTGCAATATAAATGGATCTTGTGGTGATGGAGGAGATTGTGAATTCGATTCAAAAAAGCACTTTGTAGCTAAGCAAACCGATAGTTTATTTCATACGTATGGGATTGAATGGGATCCAAATTTCATCCGCTGGTTTCTTGATGGCAATGAAATCAAATCGGAGCATCGGTTCGTTCGATTGCGTAAAAATGAACCCGTACGATGTGGAGAATTATTTATGGATGAAACCGTAAAAGAATCCAAATTTATACCCCAGTATGGCATGCCAATGATCATAAATAATGCGATTGTGTGGGCTGGGCAATTTAATGGGAGGAGACCAAATGGAAAAGGACTGCCCGCGACATTCCTCATTGATTATGTCAGAGTATACCAGAAAGAGGGGGTTGGGGATTAAAGCAAATAATTCGCCGCAAAAAATACCACGAGATATATCCAGAGGATATCCAGAAAATGCCAATAAAGAGTGAGCAGATCAAGCTTCATTTTTTTCTCGGGATCAGAGAAATACAGCAACACACTAACCGGCTCGACCATTTTTCGCACCGCGGTGATGTAGAAGAGCACGAGAAAAGGTAGGCCTGCCAATACGTGTACCAGGTGTACACCTGATATCAGATACAAGTAAGATGCACCCGTGTGCTGATTGACTGCGATCTCCTGCTGTATCATGCTTTGCCAACCTTCTATTTGCCCAAAAAGAAAGACCACGGTAAGCACGATCGTCACCAAAAGGACCTGCTTGTATTTTTCTGTACGATCGGCGAGATAGTACCTCTTTGCGAGGTGAAGGCAGTAGCTGCTCCCGAGCAAGACAAAGACGTTGATCAAGAAGATAGGAGGGAGGGGCAATGCAGTAAGTCCATGATTGAACCGTGTATAGAAGTAGGCGATTGAAAGGCTGATGAAGAGGGCTGTGATCGCTCCGATCACAAGATAGATAAAGATCTTATGCGGGTGGATGCCGAATGATCCTAGTCCTCGTGGTTCGGTCATTTCTCGAAAGTATACACTTGTTAGTTCAGCTATTCCAAAATATCTAACACCACTGCTGGTATCTTTTTTCACATCTCATCATCACCGAAAGCCTCACGTAGCTTTGGTCCCGTATTTCGTTTCTTCGAGCTGCAAAAAAAAATATCCTCATCATTTGCATCAGATACATTAGAACAGCTAAACTGTAGAACAAAAGTATCGTATGTAGGTTTAAATTTGCTGAAGATGGATATGTGGCAAAAAATAAATGCGGAGTTGCAAGAGAAACAGGCAACTCTGGTTGCCGTGTCTAAGACTCGGTCAGATGAGCAGATAATGAAACTCTATGACCAAGGCCAGCGGACTTTTGGTGAAAATCGAGTGCAGGAATTGCTTGAGAAGCAAGCCAGGCTTCCAAAGGAAATCCAATGGCACATAATTGGGCACCTCCAGCGGAATAAGGTAAAGTCAGTGGCCCCATTTGTTGAGATGATCCATTCGGTCGACAGTCTGCGATTGTGTCGGGAAATCGAAAAGGAAGCTTCGAAGTGCGAGCGAACCATAAAAATATTGTTGCAAGTCAAGATCGCGCAGGAAGAGTCGAAATACGGGATCAGTCCCGATGCACTCATCGAATTTTGCCAATCTCTTCGTAGCAGTGCATTCGAACATTTACAGATCTGTGGTTTGATGGGCATGGCTACCTTTACTGATGATACGGCGCAAGTTCACAAAGAGTTCAGACACTTAAAGCGCCTCTTTGATCGAGTGCAGGCAGAGGTCTTTTCGACCGACGATGCTTTTCAGCACTTGTCGATGGGTATGTCTGGTGACTATCAGATCGCGCTAGAGGAGGGGAGTACTATGGTTCGGATCGGGAGTTTGTTGTTTTGAATACTTAGTTCTTTATTACCTTTTTCACGACAATGCCTTTGTCACAATTTACTTCCAAAAAATAAATTCCCGCCGGTTGATCAGACAGATGAACAGCTTGATCGCCGGCGTATATTTCCTTGATTAGTCGCCCTGTGGCATCATAGAGACGCAATTTCAGGATCTTTTCAACCGATTTAATATAAATAAAGTCTCTAGTGGGGTTTGGAGATAAGGTAACAGCAAAGGCGGGTGTGTATTGCTTCGAAGTGGAAACCACTTTACTCCTAAAAGTTGTTTCGTAGCCGACGATACCGCCTCGACCATTGCCGGTCATCATTTCAAAATAGCCGTCATCATCAAGATCGGAAAACTGCACTTTGCTTCGCTCGCCATCCCTGATTTTGCCCAAAGGGTGATCGACCTGTTGTACGGGATTGTTATTATTTGACGAGTCTAAGGTGTAGAGCAGAAAGGTGCCTATTTTACTTCCGACGACAAGCTGGGTCGCATCAACGGTTTTTACGACAGTAGGTGTCGAAAATCCAAAAACACTGGCACCCTGACGGCTATCGATCAGGCCGAAATTCTTATTGTTGGGAGACTGGTCGGAATCCGGAATAAAACCAGGATCACCTGCTGTGCCGATGTTTTCGAAGTAATTAATGTTGCCAATTTCTTCACCCAATAATAGATCGGGGAGCCCATCTTGATTTATATCATGAATGGCAGGGTAGGAGCTAAACCCGACATCTATATCGAACCAAGGATATTGAATCTTGTCGGCAGTAAAGAAAGTGCCACTGCTGGTGTTTTCTACGAAGTAGAGTTTTCCAACTTTATTGCCAATAATTAAATCTTGGTCTCCATCGCCATCCATGTCATGTGCCACCGGTGCAAGCGCATCGGTTTGGTCGCCACTGATGGACTTAAGATTTAGATAATTACTATCAATCAGTTCAAAAGCAGGCTCGCTGATATTGCCTACATTTCTAAATAGAAAAAGTGATCCTGGAGTATTTAGATCGGCAGTGAGGTCATACCGACTACCCACAAGAATATCCAGGAGACCATCTCCATCAATGTCGATAAATAACGGAAAAGATTCCGTACCGAAATCAAGCATCTCGTCGTGCAAAAAATGAGTGCGGTCCAGACTGTAATTGAGGCCCTCTGTCCCGGCTGCTGGCTTGTAGAGATAGACTATCGCATCACGCTGACGACTGTCTTTTTCATTGGGAGCTGCAAGCATTTCAGGCAGACCGTCATCATCAAGATCGACAAAAAAAGTGGCCGGAAAAAAGCGTATGTCGATGGCCCCACCGGGTGGAAAAGCAGGCTCTGAAGCATCTATGTACGCGCGCTCCGCAGTTCCTCCATTCGTGAGTGCGACCACATTGCTAAATGATAGATCTCCCAAAAAGAGATCAAGGTCATTGTCCTGGTCAATGTCGATCGCACCGATGGTCGAGCCACTGTGGAGTCCCGATCCTGATCGAGTCGTGGCATTTGCACAGCGGTCGGGATCCTGTGAGAGATTGACATCGTTGGTGAGGGCACTTTCGATAAATTTCCCCCAGCATTCGTCTTCCAAGACAAAATGTAAACTGTCCGCACCAAAACCGTCTTGGATGGAAGTATTGCGAAAATAACTGACGAATGATCCTCCTGACTCAAAACTGAGTATGTCTAGATCTCCATCGCCATCTACATCCTCAAGGGCAGGGATGTCCGTGTTGGCACTGAAAACATTGGTCGCATTGCCGGAGGCGGTCTCATACGTGATGACTTGGAGCTGACCGGGAAAACGAATCTTCTCAAAAGTGACGCCGGACGCATTTTTGATGCCACGAAATACGCAGATGCCTGGAATGGGAGAAGACTGACTGAAAAGATCTATCACACCATCCCCATCAAAATCGCGCGCGAGTGCCCAGTGCTTCATAGATGGTAACCGATCACTGAGTTCTGTATCATGAAGATAGCTGCCATCTGCCTGTTTAGCGAAGATCATCCCTATCTGACCACCACGGTCATAGACCAAGAGGTCCTCCAGATTGTCTCCGTTAAAGTGTCCCGTAGAAAATTGTGGGGCATTGAGTCCTCCAGCCATCGGATAGGTGAGCGGTTCTCCTGCTACGACAAAGGGATAGTCCGACCGTTCCATCAGTTGAGCCTCTGTCGTATGGATGAAAATTGCATTGATCATCAGAGCAGTGACAAGGGAAAACTTCCAAAGATCGATAGAAGGCATAGTTAATTTTTTCTTACTTAGAGTAAAGGCCACCTCTAATAACTCTTTTTGGAATGGTTGCACAGTAATTTTTTTCAGATACGAGGCACCAAAAACGGAGTTTAGCAGGGCTAAATGAGTATTTTGGTAACGATGTAGCTGTGAAAAAGAACAAGTTAGCAACCAAAATGGGGTTTTTAGTGGTGTCCTAAACGCTTAAAGCTACGACTCTATGTTTCGAATCGCCTGCAATAAGATACTCTGCCTACTCTTTTTGAGCTTGGTAGTCCTATCGGACCTCACTGCATCAATCGATCTGCAGGCTGGAAAGGCCGAAGGAACTGTCCTGATCATAGCACCTCACCTCAACGGTACTGTGCAGATGGAGATTGATGGAGAGGAGCTGGAGCTTAACTTTTCCAATGGACAGGCTGCATTCGACCATGAGACCACTCAGAAAGGTGAGTTGCTTACCCTGCGAGAGCCGGGTGGGAAACTGTGCTTATTTCACGTAGCTAAAAAATCTGGAGATGCGCTCCGCATAGTTAGGATCCCTCTCTGGCTGTCGTTGTTACCCCCATTGCTTGCCATCCTGCTCGCATTGATTTTTAAAGAGGCAGTCGTCTCCCTTTTTGCTGGAGTTTGGGTAGGATCGTTTATTGCTGGTGGCATGCGCATCGAGTCGCCCTTCTATTTCCTGCTTT
>CAJQNM010000163.1 GCA_905479665.1 uncultured Saprospiraceae bacterium | reverse complement strand
TGGTTCCACTTGCGATGTGAGCTCGAAGCAACCAACTAAGTCGCTCTTGAAAACCCCACTCTCTCAATTCTTATCCCTTGATACGAAGGAGGAACCATTTCCCCCGCGGGCGGGGGTAAGGGGGTGGATTGCGGGAACTGGTTCCAGTGGCGTGTGCACAGTGTGACAAGGGGTTGAAACCCCTTGGAGGAGACTACGGCTTCCCCACCCTCTTCGCCGGCACCTCCAGCACCGGCAAATTCTCTTTGGCGAATGCGGCATTAAACGCTGGTATTTTTGTTTCCACCAACTCATCAAATTTCTCCCGATGGTCGGCCCATTGCTGCTCAAGATCTTGCAATCGCTCACGATAGCTGTCCGGTATTTGTGGATCGTTGGTGTCCAGGTTTCCCCGCAGCAAGAAATATTCCGCATTGATGCCGGCATGCCAATTGAGTGCATCTTGAAATCCCTTCTGCCTTAATTCGATGACGACTTGCTGCCACGCTTTAATCTCCTGATTGAGTTGATCTACTTCTTCTCGAAGACTGCCTAAGTCGTCGTCATCTTTGAGTTGATCTCCGATTTGCTCCAATTTCTTATTCATCTGCATGGTCGCCAATACTGCTTCGTGCATCTCATTGATTCGGCCTTCGATTTGATTGAGCATGTTCTGCTGCAGCTCCCAAGCCTGATCTGGTATATCCATGTCCGGTGGGGCTAGTATTTCAAAATCAACTTCAGAGACAGTGCCTGCTCTTCTTAGCCTCGCAGCATACCTGCCCGGTGCAACGCGATGCCCTCGGTAGTCAGCACCAAGAATAAACCTCTCCGGGATTTTGATCAAGCCCTTTGAACGAAAATCCCAAGTAAATCGATTGTGCCCTGTTTTTGCGGGCAAATGCTCGGTATTTATGGCGGGAATATTGCCACGTGTACCCGATGGCTTGGCGACAAACTCTTCAGCATCGGTGATCGTTCGCACGACATTTCCCAATTCATCAAGAATTTCGAGCGTGAGAAGACTATCGGAATCGGCATCCAAAAAATAATCAAAGGTGACGCCTTCCCTTGGGTTTTCGCCAAATCCATGTTCGGTAATTAAATAAAAGGAAGAATTAATTAAGAATCGATCCGTTGCTTTGGGGGCAATTAATTTCGGTGCTGCACTTTGATCTGCCTGCCCAAATTGCTGCAAGGGAGAAAGGTCGTCCAAAACCCAAAACCCTCTTCCTGCTGTGGAGGCTGCCAGGTCATTGTCGCGAATAATTAAATCCGTGATCGGTACCGACGGAAAATTGGATTGAAATTGTTGAAAATTATCCCCTCCGTCAAATGACACATAGAAAGCCCTTTCGCCGCCGGCGTATAAAAGACCAGGTACTTCTTGATCTTCTCGAATAACTTTGAAGAAGTCATCTTTATTGATGTCGTCGCCTATCTTTTGCCATGTCTTTCCATAATTCGTGGATTTGTACGAATAGTTTTTCAAATCATTAAATTTGTATCTGGTCGAAGCAAAATAGACTGTCGCCGGATCATGAGGCGACACTTCGATCGCATGGATCATGGTTTCGGGTAGATTATTCGGCGTAATATTTTCACAAGTTTCACCACCATTTCGAGTGAGCTGAATAAGACCACAATCCGACCCCGTGTAGATCACGCCTTCTTCATGGGGAGACTCCGCGATGTAATAAATGGTATTGTAATTTTCGCCGCCAGCACCCTCATTGGTAATTGGTCCCCCACCCGGGCCCTGCCTGGTCGTATCATTTTTGGTTAGATCCGGGCTTACCGGGCTCCAGGTATATCCGCCATTGTCTGTTTTAAATAAAACATTGCTGGCATAGTACATGACACTGGAATTATGAGGAGAATTAATCAGCGGGGCATTCCAATTAAATCGGTATTTCATGTCTTTGGGTTCGTAACCCAAGTTGGTCATGGGATATACCATAATATCCTTGCTCTCCATGGTTTTATTATCGAGGAGACTGATGCGACCATTGAAGCAACCGCCGTACAGCACACGCGGATTTTCTAAATCATCAAATGTGACCATCGCACTTTCACAACCGGGGCCATTGTACCAGTGCCGGGTGAGAATGCCGTAGGTATTGGTGCGAGAAGGAATAGCCACCGAGACATTGTCCTGCTGCCCGCTGTAAAGCCAATAGGGTTTTTGTTTGTCGGCACTGATGCGATAAAATTGTGCGGTAGGCTGATTGTTCAGGCTCGACCAAACGTCGCCACGATCAAAGGAAATTGTTGCACCTCCATCTTCTGCCATCGCGATGTTCTTGCCATCGTGTGGATTAATCCAGAAGTCGTGACAATCCCCGTGAATGACACGCATGCTTTCAAATGTTTTTCCTCCATCAATCGAGCGCATCAGAGGTGCATTGAGTACATACACCACATCGCGATTGTTGGGGTCGGCAAATACTTCCATGTAATACCACGATCTCGCAGTGATGAGTTGATTGCTTGAAAATAATTTCCAAGTTTCACCTCCATCATCCGAACGATAGAGTCCGGCCTCCTTCTTCTGGGCTTCTACAATGGCAAACACGCGGTTGGGGTCGGAAGCAGAAACCGACAAGCCAATTTTACCCATGATATCGGGTAAGCCGGTCGTTAATTTTCGCCATGTTTCACCCTCATCGGTCGACTTATAGATGGCACAGCCAGGGCCACCACTTTCCACTTTCCAGGGATAGCGTTGATGTTGCCAGGTAGCGGCGTACAAGATTCTTGGATTGGTCGGATCCATCACCAAGCTTGAGATCCCTGTGTGGATATCGATAAATAATTTATTATGCCAGGACTTGCCGCCGTCAAGTGACTTGTAGACTCCGCGTTCTTCAGAAGGTCCGTGCACGGCTCCTTGAGCCGCTACATAAATGACATCGTAGTTGGTGGGATGAATAATGACATTGGCAATATGCCGGGTACCCTCGAGCCCCAGGTGATTCCATGACTTTCCAGCATCCGTTGATTTGTATACCCCGTTTCCGTAGGAAGTCATCACACCACGCACTGCATGCTCGCCGGTACCGACGACGACCACATTGGCATCACTCTCACTCACCGCAATTGCTCCAATAGAACCAACAGTAAAATACCCATCAGATAGGTTTTTCCAATTGACTCCCGCATCGGTCGTTTTCCACACACCGCCACCTGTATAGCCCGCATAGTAGGTCCTGTTGTCACCAATCACACCAGCGATAGCATTGGCTCGGCCTCCTCGGTACGGACCAATGCTGCGCCACTTTAATTCTGACAATTGAGCATCGAGGGATTGCAGGGAGGAGGATGTCTGAGCAGTGGTTTGAAAATGAGAAAGCAATATCCCAAAGAAGAGGAGGTAGAAGCGATTCATGGTGGCAGATTAATTCAATGACTAAAATGGCGAAATTTTGAGAAAGATTTTGGGAAGTGAGGTTTTGACGCAGATGCCTGCGGCATACGCAGATTTATTATGACTAAATATGTTTACTTAGAACTTGTTGCAGGATCAGGTCTCCGAAGGAACCATGGGTGAAATGCAACTCTATCCAAGGCTATTCAATGACCACCATGTCTCCTAGAAGGAGCACAACTTCATATTCGGCAGTGAGTAAAACATATTTTATCATAAATGTTCAGCGTCTTTCTGCGTCAAAAAACCTAAATCAAAACCATCGTCCAAGTTGAAGTCCGAGTAACACAATGGCCCCTTCCCCAGTGGGCTCACCATTTGTCCGCACATTGACTTCATAGCCTATGGTAAATGACGGTATTACGAACCACAGACCCTTAACTTCATGCAAATATCCTACATGGGCAGTTGGCTGTACAACCGTGATCTTAGTTTGGCCTTCCAATAAAGTTGCGTTGTTCTTCCAATCGATGGTGTTGAACCAAATATCATTGCGCAAACCCAAATGCCACTTACGAAAATCATCTCTGAAGAAGCGACTAAGGCCAAATGTAAAGCCGTAACCTGAGCCACTTTCTTGATCTTGGACTCCAAGACCCCTATGATCAATCAATTGATATCCAACTCTGAGATGCAAACTCATCTTTGACCCGAGTTTTCGATCAATGCGAACAGCAGGAATTATCCCAGTGGGGTATGCCTGTAATTCCACTG
>CAJQNM010000162.1 GCA_905479665.1 uncultured Saprospiraceae bacterium | reverse complement strand
GCGGGACAGGTAGGCAGGCAGAAGATCCCTGTCGTTTTTACTGCGGCAAAAAAAATGCCCTCATATGTGGCATCTCGATCAACCAATGCCTGATATTTTTCTTCAAATGAAAGTTGGAGGACTGCCATGTTCGATGTATTTGTTCCTGTCACAAGATCGCCAGCTCCAATTCATCTAACAACCGAAAAATGAACAGCTATTTTTTTCGCCGAGCACCGTTTTCCATTCTCAATTATCTTCTCACCCTTTCTGCTTTATCACATTGCCAGATCCGGCATCCCTGACCTGGGGTACCTTTCCACCGACTTCTTTTTCCCAGTAGATCTTATTGTTGTTGCCACTGACCTCAATCTGATTTGCCGCTTCAATAAAAACAGTCTGGTCACTTCCACTGACCTCCAGATATCCGGCTCGGCCAGAGAGTGTAAGTTCATTTCCCATGCCATCGATGATCACATGTTCGCCATTGCAGGATGCTCTTTTTTTAACACCGGTACCCCCGATTTCCAATTTCTCTTTGGGTATGGTTCTCGTTGTTTTTCCATCTGTTTCGATTCGGACATTTCCCGCAGTTCCACTTACCGTCACACTGCTTGCGCTCAATTTTTCCAGTGCAGTCTTCAATTGCTCGGCTTCAGACTCTGCTGAAACAGGTGCAATTGCATTTTCCGCCGCCTCCTGTCGGGGCTTTTCGACAGAACAACTTACGATCATTAGTACTGTTGCAGTCAGTATGATACCTTTACCCATGACTCTAAATTTTAAATATTACGATTTAGTGCCATAAGATACATTTCTTCGCTCAGACAGATGAAAAGCAGATTTGATGAGATACCTTTTGATAATTACAATGTGCCTATTTATGGCTGACCTAAGTGCCCAGACAGAGTCTATGTCCACACTGCCGTATCGGTCTCTTCCAGATGCGCCCGAAAAATATACGAACGGAGCAGTCGCATCCCGATTTATTGACGGATTGGGCTATCGATTTTATTGGGCCACGGAGGGACTTACGGACAAGGATCTGGATTACAAACCCAGCGAGGATTCACGTTCGAATCGGGAAACCATCGACCACATCTATGGTCTGTCTAAGTCTATCCTCAATGCTCCGCAGGCAAAGCCCAATATAAGGTCAGCAGGCGACTCTATTTCATGGAGTGATAAACGCAACCTCATCCTAAATAACCTGGAAAAAGCCAGCAAAATGCTACGAGCAACTGACGGTGATGAGATGGACGACTACCGAGTTATCTTCCAGCGCGGTGATTCTCAATCTGAATTTCCTTTCTGGAACCTAATAAATGGCCAGATTTCCGATGCGATCTACCATGTCGGACAAATTGTGGCATTTCGCAGAGCTTCAGGAAATCCGCTGCATCCAGGCGTCAATGTTTTTTTAGGCGTTACGAAGGAGTGACCCGGAGAACCTCACGCATCTCATGATCTGCCGTCCCTAGCATTTCTATAACATGGATCCCCTCACCGTTTGGAATTCTGATATCTGCTCCATCCTCAACCAGTAGCCGAGCACAGGCAATCTGTTGATGAAGGTTTTCTCCTGTGGCTCGTTTGAATCCATGGACAGCCCAGAATAAGGGGGTGGCCTGATGATCGATGCAAAGCTTGTTAATATCAAGATCTTGTTCCAGTAAAGCAGACACCACCCTATCTCTCCCTGTCCAGCTTGCCCAATGCAAAGCAGTGCCTCCCATGCACCCTTGATGTTCTAGTTCTGCACCATGAAGGATGTAGAACAAAGCCACCTCATCGGCATGCAGACTGCAGGCAGCTATCAGTGGGGTATCCTGCTTGACACCAAAACCATCTCCATTCACCGCAGCACCATGTCTTATTAAAAGTTCAGCCAGTTTTACTGCATCATCATCCGAATAAGAACTATCAAAAACGCCATCACAAATTCGGTGTAAGGGGTGTGCCAGAGATTTACCATCTCCACAATAACTTATTCCTTTATTGACAAGGCTAGGATCCACACGCAGCAATTCTTCCATTTCATCAAGCCTCATCTCTCGCATTAATTTTCGCAGATCTGCCATCACTTTTGAGAGATATTTAGGTTTTCAGTTTGAGTCTTAGTAGGTACATATCTGCCGTGATGTAAAGCGTCTGAAAGTCATCATCAAACGCACAATTGGCAGTGGCCTGGGTGGTGCGAAGCAAAGCCAACGCTTTGCCCTCAGGACTAATGATCCAGACACCACCTGGCCCCGTAGCAAAAAGGACACCTGAGGGATGTACTTTTAGACCATCGGGTAGTCCTTTTTCTTGACCGACGAGCGGCGTCACATTATAGAGTTCGCTACCTCTGATTATATCACCTTGCATGTCGAGCTCATACTGATACCATTTGGCACGTGTTGGATCTGAACAGGCCACATATAGTGTTCTGAAATCAGGTGAGAATGCAATGCCATTTGGTCTGGTGATGCTATCGATCAACAAAGTAACCGTACCATCCTGGCCGATGCGATAAACTCCCTGAAATGCGATCTCTTTTGCTGGGTCGTCCACATTTTTCTCCAATCCATAGGGCGGATCGGTTATATAGAGGTCTCCATTCTGATGGTACGCTGCATCATTGGGCGAATTAAACCGCTTGCCCTGCCAGTTGTCTGCGATCGTTTCGTAAGTCGGTTGGGGATCCGAGAGGCTGCCCGTGTGGCGTGTTATCCTTCGGTCACCGTGCTGGCAAAGCACCAACCTACCCTCTGAATCAAGCAGCAGTCCGTTTGATCCAGGTTCACCATTGCGCTCCATTTCGCCAGTATATCCAGAAGGAGTGAGGAAGAGGTGAGGGCCCTTTTCTTCACTCCATGCAAAGATCGAATTGGGTGGAATG
>CAJQNM010000161.1 GCA_905479665.1 uncultured Saprospiraceae bacterium | reverse complement strand
CCGACGAAGAGCGTCTGTTCCGGTCCCCACTGCATGCGCAGCAGACCGGAAGAAAATCCTTCCACAAAGGGAAAGCAAATGCCTTGGTAAACGCCATCGATTTTTTCTTGGAAGACCCGCATGATTTTGCTGTGCCCCTGATCACCAACCAGCAGCTGACCAGTAAAGGGACCAAAGCCTTCAGGGATTACTTTCAAATCACTGGTGGAGATGCCCATCAAGGTATGTGGAAACCAAATAGAAGGTGGCTTGACTGCAGGATGTACTTTCTCGTACTCATAGAGTGAATAGCCCTTGGTGTCATCAATATCTTCCATGGAGAGTGAAATGGGCGAGCCCGGTTCACCTGACCATCGTAGGCTCTCTGGGTGTCCAGCAAAATCTCCCTTTTCCAGGTGAGTCATGCGTCCTGATCCCACCCAATCGCCTTGGTTTTCGGTGTAGAAGATATCTCCAGCGGCATTAAAACCTAACCCTGCCGGAGAGCGCATGCCGGCAGCAATGGGGGTCATTTGTCCATCTTCAGAAATGCGTAACATCCATCCGCGCCATTTAGATTCACTGGCACCACGACCTACCCAACCCAAGTTGAGAGTGACCAGCATATCGCCATCTGGCAGGAAGAGTGGGCCGTAGGAATACTCATGATAGTTGCCATTGAGATTCCAATTGTAGATGTTGTGGTAAATATCTGCGCGACCATCATTGTTGGTGTCCGTCAGCTTAGTGAGCTCGCCTCGTTGTGCACTGTAAAAAGATCCATTGCGAAAGGCCAGTCCGAGAGGCTCATGGAGACCATGGGCAAAACGAGAAAATTCCGGAGCAGAAGAAGATGGATTTTTGATCAGCCAGACTTCCCCTCGGCGTGTACATGCACCCAGATTTCCGTCGTCATCAAATGCCAGACCACCGACCTCCAGCACGATATTTTTGGGAATGGGTACATCCGTGATTTTGTAATATCTAGACTCTTCTAGACCAGGTGATTGTTGAGCCAGCAGACTGATTGAAATCAGCAGCACTAATAAACTTGTCAGTGACTTTTTCATGTTCTATGCTTTTCTGATTACCAAAGAATGTTGTAAGAGTATGAGTCCTGGCCATTGATGGCAACCAGCAACTCGTCATGGTTTTCCATTTTACGCAGCAGGAGCTCTGTATCTGATTCGATATAGTACTTGCCTCCCACACTATACAATCCATTGGAGAGCTGTTGGATATGGCTATCGTGGCCCAATTTGTAGAAAAAACCGGATGGCTCACCATCAGACCGGAAAGACAATGTCCGGTTCAATTTTTTACCACCAGCTGCCGGCTGGATTTTATCACTCACCGTTATGCCGTACGCCTGAAAGGAGAATGTAGGTTGCTCCTTGCTATCGATGTGGTATCCATCATAGCGAAAATCATCTGGTCGGTAGTTGGGCCAGGCCGATTGATCAGAACTCAGACGAGCCAATGGTACTCCTCTGTTGAAGTCGATGGCAGCATTAAGGGGCAGAGCCAATTGTGAATTTCCACGCCCTCGCCACATATTAGTCACATCGGCAAAGCCTCCTTTCCAGGACTTTAGAATAGTGCCATCGAGCAGATCGTAGCTGTAGTGGATACCCTCGGGATGCCCAACCGAAATGGTGTGCGTCCGTTTTCCCGTGCCGTGGTTTACAAATCCTCGCAGCAACTCAGGTCTTTCTAAATTAGTAATCACTACTGGAGGTCTGGCCTGTTCTCTCTTTTGCCAATCATTCACGACCTTTTTTCCGCCGAGCATTCGCCTCTCGATTCCCGGTCCTTCATAGAATATTTCTAAGGTAGCTGACCATACTTCCTGATAGTAGCTGACCATAAATGAGTGCGATCCTTCGGTCAGATAGATCTGCCCATATTCGTGACCCATGCCCGGCTCCCCTTCATTGTGTACGACCATTGTAGAATCTATCGTCAGGTCACCGCCGTCGTCAATTCGGGATTCAAAGAGATAGTTGCCTGTTGTGGGCACCTCTAGGTCGCCCCGGAAAATAACCGCATATCCATCGGGTTGGTCTGAGACGGCAGTCAAATCAAGTAGCTCGACGGTACCGGTTTTGATCGCAGTAATTGTGTCAAAATTTGGGATGTAATCATATTTGCCATTGTAGAACGCATAGCCGATATTGTCAAGAACGAGGGTGTCGTCGCCAAAGCTTTTGTACTGCATGTTTCGAAAAGCGATGGGACCATGATCGCCTTGGATCAGAATGGGTCCTAGAGCGGCTTCTTCTGGAAACATAGCACCTCGAGTCGGTCCACTCAGCTCCAAGTCCTGGTGTATTTCGTGGCCATTCTGCACCACAAAATCAAACCGTGCATTTTTCACCTTTTCACCAGCTGCATTAAACTTCGGAGCTTTAAATAGCACATGAAAGGACTGCCACAGTCCGGGAGCCCGCGAGGCATTCACCTTTGGTGCAGTGCCTTCGTAGCCTTCTTGCCCTTCGGGCTTGGTATCGTCCCAGCGCTGATATATGCCGCCCATATCACCTGGACCAACCTTTGCTTTGCCCCAGCTGTCGAGAAGTTGCATTTCGTACCGACCCTGAAAATAGACACCCGAGTTCGATCCCTTGGGCATCATGACTTCAAACTTGAGCTCTAGATCACCATGCTCCATCTTGGTAAGCAAGTTGGAGTTTAGCTCTTCAGTGGGCTGATTGGCCAGCACCCCGCTTCCCTCTTCGGTATCCAATTGCAGCTCCTCCTCCAGATTTGCTGTCGTCGAAGCCACAATCTTCCAATTGCCTTTTTGTTCCTCAAAAGAGCTCATATCACTCAGCTCAAGCGGTGTGAAGGGTAGGGAGGTTACGGCTTCTGGTTCCGGTGCGGCCTGCTTTTCTTTGGGAGGTGCTGAACAACTCGCCAGTACCAAGAGCAGGACCATAAGGTCGTATCGTTTTATTCGCTGCATGATCTTTTCCATCGGGGATGAAATTACTGAAAAAGAATAGGAGGAAGTCGAGTTAATTGTCGGTGGATATATGCTGAGTAAACTATTCCAGGGAGAGTACTAACTATTAGCAAAGTCTATAAGTGGCTCAATTTGTCCTTGGTCTGCTTTGTGTAGAGCCCGGATATAATTTGATCTTATACTGCCAGCTTTGAGGGATTTTGATCCACTCCATGAAAACACGTCTCGCTTGAAGATGGAGTCGCGAATGATATCTGCCATTAGTCGAGAGTGCCTTCCGTTGCCATTGGGAAAACAGTGGATTTTTACAAGTTGATGTTTAAATCGAATTGCTATTTCGTCTGGAGGATAGACCTGGTGTGAGATCCAATGTTTGGTGTTGTCAAGTAGGTATCTTAGCTCGATGGGTATTTTTACCCAAGGCACACCATTATATTTTTCAGTGTGACGAAATTTTCCTGCCCAGGTCCAGACGTCAGAGAACATCCTTTTATGGAGGGTCTTTAGAAAGACTTCTGTCAAAATCCGGTCGCGTGAAAACTTGGTATGAATCGTCCACTCTACCGCCTTTTCGATATTTAATTGTTCATGTTCATCTAGCTCGCCATACGTAGAAATAGTTTTGATCTTTAAGCACTCTTTTTCTTGAGGACTTAGGTTTGTTTTTCCTTCTTCGTCGGTGATCTTCAATCCCATAGCGATCTGCGCATCTCTTTTTTGATTTCGCTAGAAAGCTCTGCAATGGCTGCCAAAATTTGCTCTTTGGTGTTGCCCTGATCTTCCAGCTGCATATTTTGATGCGTTCGCATGACAATTTTCCGGGCTAGGCTATCTGCTTTGGCCGTGACCATTTCATCGAGTGAATCGGCATTGGGAATAAAGCCATAGATGAGCTTCATGTCGAGTACTCGGGCAACCTCTCTCAACGTCTTCAGTGAGATTGATCCTGCAGCCTCTCTTTCTTCAAGTTTTTTTGCCCCCTGACGAGTCATGCTCAGTCGATCTCCCAGTTGAGTGAGTGTCATTTGGAGCGCTCGACGAATGGCGTAGATCCACCCATTTTCCGGTACTTGTAGCCTTTCCAGGCTTTTCAATGGAGCAATCTTACGATCAAGTTGTGCCAAGATCAACGCTTTTTGATTCCTCATCAGCTAGTGTATTTTGTCAATGGATACAGCAACGAATATGGTACAAAAGTAAACAAATAAGATGACAAAATGCTATAAAAGTAAACGTATAGGTTTACATAAGTTAACTTTAGTAAACGAATGAGATGACAAGTTGTCAACTAAAGTAAACGTAAAAGCTGATCAGTTTTTTAGTGACATTGTGAGTGATCTAGAACCAACGCTTGTCGGCTGGATTGTCTATTTATAAGATTTGAAATGTCATGATGGGCCTGACTTGTATGAACTTAGAAAGAAGGTCCATATAGGGGTTTCGAGGTAGCCTTCCTTGAAAGGCGCTACAAACTGTTGTTCTCCGATGAGACCAATGGACTTGGCGTAGTACCTTCGAGTTTGCGAACATAGCCAAAGGTTGCCAATGTATTGTTCTTCGATGACCATAACGTCTGAGTAAGATTGTCCATCAGGCATGGTCACCGAGGCGAGTCTTTCGATCACCTCGAATCTCGAATCTTGAAGATTATCCCAGGAAATATACCATTTCTCACCAATCTCCTCAGAAAGTACTTTGAAGTCAACCTCGCATCGGTCATCAAGCCCATATAGAGTGTATTTGTTTAGGTACTTTCTGACACTATTTCTTAGTTGAAAATGCGGATAATTTAAAGTGAGCATGTGAGTAGTGTCTACGGCCACACATTCTTCAGGAAAATCTGGAAACCAATAACTCGCACTAAATACAGTGTCCAAATGATATTGACTTCCTGCTCGTACCGTGTCGCCATTGCTGTAGACCCAGCATGATCCAGGGTAGATAGGAAGATAGCATCCTATCTCTGCAACGTTAGTCAGCTCTACCTCTGGGTTCTCATTTGCTTCGAAATGTTCATCCTTTATGCAGCTATGAATGATTAAGATAACAGCTAGAGTAGGGAGAACCTTTTTAATAGATGGCATCATAAAGAAAGAATCATCATGAATTCTTTTCAAAATACGATTTATTCTCAGAAATTTAATTAATTATTTAAGTTTCGGTAGTAAAATTTTGTTAATATTGATTGGCTCCGCTCCGAAGAGTCTCGCGACTTTCGAGAGTCGCGGACCGGCAAACATTTTGCGGTCCCACGGTACCGCGGGATGACAAAAGCCGCCGCTGCCACCCATCCGTTTCACGGTCATGTCTCTTCATGGTACACCGTACCATGATTTCTCCTTCGTCGAAAATCGTTCAATGATCTTAACGGGATTGGGCGTAATGATTTGAATATCAAATTTGCATATCGATCTCTCTGCACAGAGAAGACATCCCTGTAGCCCCCTAAAAAACTGGACCAAGATTTCTCAAACTAAGGGAATGTTTAAATTGAGAAAATATGGGACAAAAGAGACGAAAATGGAGTGG
>CAJQNM010000160.1 GCA_905479665.1 uncultured Saprospiraceae bacterium | reverse complement strand
ATTGGATTTTTTTAATCAGCACAATATCGCCACCAACCTATCTAGCCAACAGGAAAATTTGATTGTTCGAAGTGGAATACTGCCCGAGGGCCACTATGAGATATGTGTGGATGCCTTTAGTTTTCAGAGTGGTGAGCAATTAAACCTTGCCCAGATGGGTTGCAGCCAAGTACAGATCACAAATGCCCTGCCACCGGAAATCTTGACTCCATTTAGTGGCGATACCACCACCGCGTTTCCAGTTTTTTCGTGGACACCACCGCTGGGTCAAAATATAAATGCGAGCTGGACGTACGAATTGATCATCCTGGCCCTGGATGGTATTCAAAATCCGTTTGATGCAATGGAAGCTGCACAAAACTATAATGTGGGCAATCCTATTCGCATCGGCGGCCTGAAAGTAACCAGTTATGCTTACGGATTGGCGGATATTCCACTACTCGAGGGAGACTATGCGCTACGCGTACAGGCAGTGGATGATAACCAGCAAAACACCGTTCAAAATGATGGCTACAGTGATATCAGAATTTTTCACAACCGATCACTAGAGATGGTAAATTACTCCGCAACCACTCCGGAATCGCCCCTCGATACGACGGGTATCAATAATATTGGGGTGGTGGGTACGCTTCATTATAAATTTAAAGAAGATGACCTTAATGCCAGTATACCACTTGCCAATTACACCGAATTTACAACTGGGCAGTCTCCACAGCAGTCGCTGCAGGGCCAAATCTCTACTTACAGTCCAGCCCAAACCGAAAACCAAATATCACCGGCAGACAACCTTACTTTCTCACCCGCGAAGCCTTGGGGCATTAATCAATTTTGGCGTGCAAACTGGCCCACACTATCTCACTCGCAACCACTGCGCAATGTGCCTGTTCGACTGGAGGTACATACCGTGCTGATCAATGTTCAGGAATGGAAAGATGGCCAATTTGTTCCCATCGAGGGTGTCCATGAAATGTCCTTTCCGGGAGATTACATCAGTACTCCCCTTGCCATAGGTGTGAAACCCCCGGCCCTGGTGGCCCAAACGATCACGGATGCTTCCGGCAATTTTGATTTTTCTGGCTTGCTGGTCCATCCCGTTGGCCAGATAAAAAATGATCTGGAAGTTGATCTGAGTACGCTGAGTTTTGGTGGTGTGTGGGCCGAAATAGAAATTCCATTTGATCCCGGGCAATACATGAATCCTGCAGATAAATGGCTCAACTCAGGTCTTGAACTAGATATTAATCAGAAGGGCGGACCATCAGCCTTTGGGGGAGCAGATGATTTATTCATGGTAGATCAGCAAGAAATCCATCGACGAAATAGAAAGCAATATGCTACTCCCTGGGCCATAAATCAGCTAGGTCCTGAGATTAATAAACATGTTAAAAAATACAAAGGATCATATGGATATACCTGCCTCCGTATAGTTGTGGCAAGCCCTTATTACTGCAGTCCAGATATTCAAATATTTGGTGATACCCAGGAAGAAATTAATGTGGGAGATTTGACAACCTTTGCCGATTCCTATACACTCCAGGTAGAGGTAAAGGCCGACGATACGGAATATCAAGCGGCCAAAGATGACCACATTTCCGGATGTAACGTCGAGGTGACTCGGAAAAATTCAGCAGGTCTCTCCATTGATCCACACATACCAGAAAACGAAGGTACCGCCGCTGGCGACCCTAGCCAGCAAAACGGATACAAATTAATTGGTCATGACTTGGTGGATCTCGGCCAGGGTAAATCTAGCAAATCTGCCCGCTTTAGTCGTCTGCTACGGGGTAGTGCAAGCGATGACAATTATACCATTTTTTCATACACCGATCCTCGCGACATCTACCATTATGAAACTGCGCAAAAAAACTACAAATTAACACGGGAGGAAGATTTCCTTTTTTGTAGGGACTTTACTCTTGACACGGCTTTTTTGCAGATGGACATGTCGCCCCTGGCCCCGAGAATATGGGCGACAGGGCGAGTAGCTGATGACCTGGAAAAAACCCCCTTGCCGGGTGTCAAACTGACCTTGCAGAAATTTAGAAGGGAAGGAGCGAAGTTCACGAAATATGGTGTAGCTCAGACGCAATATACGGGCATGGATGGCACCTTTGTATGGGATAATGTACCCGTGGATAAGAATGAGATATACTTCACACTGCATGCGTATCATCCTGGATATCAAAATGTAGAACTCAGCAATGGTAAAACGACATTGATGCTAGGCGGTAATCACTACCTCACAGCTACACTGGAACCTTTAGGCGAAGTTGCGGGCTTTGTTTCTAATATGGAAGATGAACCCATCGAAGCATTCGTGCGGGTAGAGGATGGTCCGTATGACAAGACCAAATTTATTCAAGTGCCATTATGGCTCGCCTCCCAGCCTGATCATTCAAGGCAAAAACTTGAGTTACAGATTTCACAAAATCAGCTCCACTATCCCATCTCATTCGATCCTCCAACGTCAGATCCTATATTTTCTCAACATCAGAACACCATAGTGGGAGCAAGGAATAATAGTGGCTTTGAGGTTGAAACGAATCCAGAAATACTCCCAAGTACCACAAAGAGCGCTTTTGCGGTTAAGGCGGAAAGTGGCGTAGCGCGACAATTTATTATTGATCCTCTTTCCACCCAATATTTTCGTGACACTTTTCTCATCGATGTACCAGAAAAGGAAGACATGAATGATCAGCATTTTATCGGCACATTTAAGTTGCAGAAACGGAAACATCGCATCAAGGTTGTCCTGAAAGATTTTGATGCACAGCCGGTTGAGAGCCAGGTCAGCTTTGACGACTACATCAGTATGACGGGCAGCAACGGCATTAGCTATTTTACGTTTGAGACTCCGGAGACGGAATTTCACTTAAAAATAAAACCGATCGGAAACTATATTCCTATTGATTCTTTCATCGTACTTCATCCGACCAAGAAATATCAAACACTGGAATTTACCTTGCTGCCAGCACATTATGTGGAAGGATTTGTGACGGGAGGCCCGGATAGTGCTTTCTTGGAGAATGTACGTGTTTTCATGGTTCAGGATCACAATGCCTATGGCGAAAATATTGTGGAGACACGATCTGATGCAACTGGCT
Source organism: uncultured Saprospiraceae bacterium (assembly GCA_905479665.1). Taxonomy (GTDB): domain Bacteria; phylum Bacteroidota; class Bacteroidia; order Chitinophagales; family Saprospiraceae; genus CAJQNM01. The sequence goes on along the minus strand of CAJQNM010000160.1, from coordinate 914 downwards.
ACTACCGTCTCAAAGGAGTCCCGATGTCTACGACAGGCATCGAAGTCAGTGCTAGCGTGCACGATTCGATGACCACCTACGTGGGTGCTACAAAAACGGTTGTGGGCAAAGTCACACCCAAGGTTTTTGGCCAGGGAACCTCAAAATTTGTCTTTCCCGAAACGAACTTCCATCTAGCACAGATTGATGGAATGGACCTAACTACGCTGTGGGGATTTGATCTGGAGGTAACCGCCTATAAGACGCTCTCTGGAGATAGTGCTAGAATCTCAGGGGCTCTGATAAACCTGCCTGGTAACGATAATTTTGCAGCTGCCTATCCTGATTTACGAGTTACCTTTCAGGACCTGGTCGTCAGACCGGGCAGTACGCTGAATGCCGATGGTGTGCCGCACGTGACCACTTCAGTGTCTGGGATTGAGACGGGATTATCCAAATTTCCCTTACGTCTTTATGGGGACTTTGATGCGACCCTGCAAACCTATGACGAGCCCAATCCGACGTACAGTGTATGGGGTGGATGGCTGGTGAATCAGGCCCCAGATGCCTTTCAGAACCTGGCTGAAAACCTGGTGGGCGTGCAATCAGATCCGCACGTGGCAACATTGATCTCAAACAGTATCATTTCAAAGCAAGGTGCAGACCCAGTCGATCCCAATGCGCTCAGTGCAGTCTCGAGCTTTGCCATCCAGAATGATTTATCCGCCCAGATTCAAGCATTCGGTGCCGAAGATGATCAGGAAAAAATCATGGTGAAACGCTCTGCTTCTGGCGAGGGATATTTGCAGGGATATGTGCTCTGTGAACTCAGCTCATTTAATTTTGCATATAACTACACGGGCAAGTTTTATTTGGGCAATACTCCCGACGATCCGCTAATCACTCCCATTAAAGCAGCAGGCTTGGCTCAGACC
>CAJQNM010000159.1 GCA_905479665.1 uncultured Saprospiraceae bacterium | reverse complement strand
TTAATCGGTTGACTTAGATCCAGGACATTGCCATCGTCCCCAGCTTCAAGAATAAGATTGTTTTTTTCTTCGCCCAGGATCAAGGATACGCCTTCCTTCTCCCATTTTTCGAGCATGCGCAATCCCTCTTCTTCGAAAACTCCATTTTGCAGATCGACAGATTGCATGAAATTTTCTGACATCTCCATAAAGCGCTCCATCTCCCCTACTTTGCCACTTACGTCATCCGCAATTGCTTCCAGCGCTTGATCAAATACGGCGCGTTTATCGGCATTGCCAGAAATAATATTCATGGCCGATTTCATCGCTGAGTTACTTGCATGGATCGCCTTGCGTTCCTGATCCTTAACCATCACCTGATCCTGAATATCTTCCAGCATGATTTCAGAATTTTCGTACATCTTACGCAGCACTCGATAGAGCACCTCCATTTTCTGATAGAGGTCTTCGAGTTTCATGTTCGATTCTTTCAGTCGCCCTGCCTTGCGCGATTTCAAAATCATCTGTGCCTGCTTGCTTTTCTCTTTGGCCTTGCTGGCCAGGTCGAGATTGGCCCGAATTTCCTTTCGATTATTGATAATCATCTCCTGCAGCTTATGCATCTGACCACGCAGCTGAGAGATTTGGCGATTCATTTTACGCAGGTTGTCTTTCAGATCATCGACATAACTCTTCAATATTCCGATGGGATCGATCTGAATAAAAATACCGGTGATTTTTCGCATCACACTTTTGTACATGTACCAAACCAGGTTGCGCATCTTCGGATCAAGCACCATATAGATGATTGCCCCAAGAACCAACAACATTCCCGCCAGGGCCAGTGTGTTGGATGCCAACGCAACAAGTGCTGGTAAAATACTGACGAATAAAACACCCAATCCGATCACTGCCCCACCCAGAACGATGGCGCCCGTCACACCCTCAGGTCGCTTCCAAAATGATTTTCCTTGTTTTGCCATGCGTTTGTTTAGGTATGGGCTAAGATTGAGATTGGGTCAAATATTTTTGAATATTCTTGACATCTCCCTGAATTTGACCGAGCAGGGAGTTATAAGTTGTCACAAAATTTGATTGCGTTTTTTCAACTTTCTGAGTCGCAGATTCAACTTTTTCCTTAATTGCTGAGCGCTGTTCATCAGCCGCCGCAATTTCTTTTTCGAGTTGGGCTATCTGCTGCCTTTTTTGCTCAACGGAGGCGTCCATGTCCTTCATTTGTTGCATACCCCCATCGATCTGTGTGGATCGCTGATTCGCAAGTGCAGCAGCAAACTTCTTTTCTTCACTGCCCAGGACTCCGAGGTAGTGCTGCGCAGATTGGATCAGCGATTGTGCAGTCACTCCCATGGTTTGTGCTGCAGCAAAAGCAGATTTGTACTTGGTGCCCTCATCCATATTCATAGCTGAGAGGTTTTGCAGAGCTCGCTTGTACTCCAGATAATCAAACCCACTTTGATTGTTGGCTTCGATGGCCTTTAGCAAAATGTCGGTAAATTTTTGACTCACCTCCCCCGTGCCTGATGCGTCGATGGTGATCGGCTGGATGGTCACTTCTTCCGCCTGCTCGCTCGCAACGGCTTCCTCGTTCCTGTCGCTTGATTTTGCCGCAGCGTCCGAACCAGGTGTTTGGACAAGAAAAACGGACTTAAGATTTTTTAAGAAATCACTCATCTTGAATGGTGCAGTCTCATTTAAGTTCACTTTCGACCGCTCTTGCAGTCAAAAACGCAAAAGTATGAATTAATCATGGTAAGAAGTCACTAAATGACTCGCAATGAGCGCAATAGTCATGGTTGGGTTCTACGTGAAAAGGATTATTCGGGTTCGTCAAGAGATGACAGAATCGGAACTGGCAATTTTCCTAGCGAACGCTTAGAACAATTTCAAGTAATGCTCCGACTCTGCTAAAATCCCACCACTTTGCTCAAAAAATTCGTTGTCCGTAAGATACACTCCCCTTTTACTGATGGTCCATGCTGCATCCGAATTCGGAAGGTAGCTGCGCATGCGATCCCAATCGCGGTAATTTTGCCAGCCATTGGTTTCTTGCAGCCCCATACCCGGTAGTTCTGGAAACGCTGGAAGGCGGGCAGCCACTACCTTATTCCATTCGACCAGGGTCGGATTTACGGTGAGGTCTGCACAAAAACAAGGCACCTCATGCTCAAAAGCAACCTGCGCGATCCGCATTGTCATCGACATGGTCTTGGCCACCGCTTTCACGGCGATGGCATTGTATCCCTGCTCGATCCGATCACGAGTGTCGGCATCGGTATGGGCACTTTCATCAGCGGCCACTCGCACTCCACGTGCTACTATCTCACGAACATCATCCTGGTTGCGCTCTCCGAAAGGCTCTTCCAGAACAGCTATCTGATCCAACGCGCCAATTTTGTCTGCGTAGTCTAAAAACCGCAGGATGTCATCGTGCGAATCATAGCGACCGTTTGCGTCAAAATAATAGGGAAGTTTGCCATCACTCGTGTGGGGTGTCTCGTAATGACCGATGGCTTCGTGAATATTTTTTAGAAAGAGTTTGTCCTTCTCCACCATCTCTGATTGTGATCCCGGGGCTCCGATTTTAATTTTCATGATGAAAAAACCCTCATCAGCCAATTGGACGATGTTTTCGATCGGAGTACCGTAGCCCAGAGCGGGGATGCTTGCTACTCGGTCATGACGGGCCGAGAGTCCTGGCTGATAAGCTGCCGGAATCATGTCGTCAAAATTGGTGAGGTTGTTTTCTGCCGCATGCAAAAGCCATGCTGCATTATCGATACCGACCAGCGCATTGAGCGCAAATGTTTTACGCAAATTGGATCGGTTGGTTATTTTCTGACCATAGGCATATACCTCCGGCAAAAGCGCATCCAGCATCTCTAGCGGGCTGGCGAAAGTTTGGCCATTGGCCGCTTGGAGGGCACGCTCGCTCATGGCATACATCAGTGCATTGCCACCTTGTTCGGAATGAGCCGCAGAAACGGCCGAATCAGACCACAGCACACTTTGTGCTCCCAGTCCTACTTTCTTGTGCCCATTTTCACTCTCCAGCATCGCGATCGTCTGCCAGACGCCGGTGATTTGACCTCCTTTAAAACCAAAAGGTCTGGCCAATGGCTCTCTTTCAAAATTGGAATTTACTTTGGTGATTTTCATTGCTTTCATTTCTTTGCCAGGCATACAGTCCATCTGCCCCAAACCCAGGGCAGCTCCACTCAATCCAAGACCTGTATGGCGGCAAAATGCTCTTCGATCCATCTTTAACATGGCTATAAGTTATTCTTTTCTGGGTGAACAGGAATCTCATTCATGGTGTACCAGCACTCTCCAGTCCATAGGCTCTGGCCTAAAACACTCTGGAGGTCATCCGCGAGACGTAAATAGATCACATGCCCCGCTTGCATTTGTGGTAAAACCAATTCATACCGCTTGCCATCTGCCGAAGAGGACAAACTCATAATGGCCAACTCCTCTAGATCAATCTTAGGTCCCCCATAAGCAGAGGTTGTTTCATACCGCCACTGGCTTACAGTAATATCATCCTGGGTAAATACGGAAGGAGGCTCGGTAAAATCTATAGCGATGCCATCTGGCAAAGCACTCACGGTGTGCATTTCGAAGGCTGTATCCTGCTCCAATAAAATACGCTCTAGCCCGAAATAACGCTCTTTCCAACCCCAATTTCCGGTCATGGCCAGCCCTCCCACCAAGAGCTGATCCGGTGCCTCCCAGGCCATACGCATGGTCCCTGCCTCGAGACCTTGCGTAAATCGGAATACTGCGCCCTGCCATTGTCCATTTACCTTTTCCAAGCAGGATCGCTTCAATCCACCATGTGTGACATCGCAATGCAACATTTGTCCGGCATACAGTCCTTGAAAAATCCACGCCAGTTGACCGGGAGAATTTCCAATCTCATCCTGTGGCAACCAAACTGCTGGGGGTGATTCGTCTAGCGCAGCAAATCGTGATCCTGTGTGGTATTGGCACCCATAAAATTTACCTTCCTGCACATGAATTATTTTATTTGCGGGCACCCATTGCCCCTGATTTTCAGTCACAAAAATATCTCCGGCAGAAGATACCATGATGCCATTCGGCTGTCGCAACCCACGAGCAATGATCTTAAAATCGCCATCTGGAGAAATCCGAATGACCGTACCCCGATCCTCATGTTGCTCCTCGTGGGCCTGTAGGCGCATGGCTACACCAAGCGAAGCATAGAAGTATCCCTCATGAAAATCAAGACCGTAGGAAAATTCGTGAAAATCAGCTGTGACCCCAAAGGCATCACAAACGGTTCGATAGACATCTGATAGCCCATCTCCATCACTGTCAATAAGATGCGTGAGCTCATGCTTTTGCAAAACAAAAATCTCGTCATCGACGACCTTGAGGCCCAGTGGCTCGGCCAGCCCAGAAGCAATGCGTGTGATTTGGACGTTTTCGGGATCGTCGATGCCCCGCAAGCGATAGATCGCACCCAAAGAATCCCAAGAAGAAACAATCAGTGAGCCATCGCTCATGACATCCATGCCTCCTACGCGCGGTTCGAAGCCTTCTGGCCGAATCTGCTCAAGCTTTAGTGAGGGATGTAAACCTCCCAGCGCCTGCCCAAATCCGGGTCGGTCACCTGCAATCTCCTGCACCAGCCTCTTTCGTCTTACCGGCTTGTTATCTGACGGCTGAAGATCTAGAATAAACCTGACCATGCGTGCCACATCATCTTCGGACAGGTGTGGATGAGGATTCATCGCACTGGATCCCCACACGCCAGAACCGCCGAGCAATACTTTTTGAGTCAGTTGTGCTTGTGCATCTTCCTTCTCATGATAGCGAGAGGCGATGTCGCGATAAGCCGGACCCACAGTTGGCTCTTCCATCTCATGGCAGGTGTTGCAACCTGATTTTTCCAACCAGATCATAGCCGGGTTGGCACTCACTAAGCGATCTGCATATTCTTGAGAGATATTCGCTAGAGGCAGCTCAATGCGATTCTCACCCTGCTCCATGTGATTTCCACCACACAGGAGGTCGATCCCTTTAGGAATGTCCACAACACGTATGGTGCGCACAAAAACCAACGAACCATCAGACGCCGTTTCGATCTCGGGATTTTCAACAACTGAAAAAGACACTTGTCCGGCAGACAATTCATAGTGGAATTTAATCCGGTTGCTCGTGATCTCATATCTTTTAAAGTGAGCTGTGAGCGGTGCACCACCCGATAGCCTCCAAGAAGAAGTCATATTCTTTTCCTGAAAAAAAGCATGGCCCCAGCTTTCCGGCTGAATGGTCTTTATCTTGTTGTACACGG
>CAJQNM010000158.1 GCA_905479665.1 uncultured Saprospiraceae bacterium | reverse complement strand
GTAATTTTTACAATGGTGGCGGTGTGGCCATCGGTGATATCAATAATGATGATCTGCCTGATCTGTTTTTTACGGCAAACCTAGGTCCGAACAAATTATACCTCAATAAAGGCGATTTTTCTTTCGAAGATATATCCGCTTCAGCTGGTGTGGGCGGCACACGAGGCTGGAGTACGGGTGTGACGATGGCCGATGTAAATGCGGATGGCCTCTTGGATATATATGTGTCCAATTCGGGAGATCTAGATGGCGACAACAAGGAAAATGAATTATTTATTAATCAAGGCGATCTCACCTTTCGGGAAATGTCGCAAGATTATGGATTAAATAATGCTGGGTTTTCTACCCAGGCAGCATTTTTTGATTATGATCAGGATGGAGACCTGGATTGTTACTTGCTTAATAACAGCTTTGAAGATCCTGCCAAGATTGAATTGTTTCGATCCATGCGCGACGAGGTCGATGAGCTGGGTGGAGATAAGCTCTATCGCAACGATGGTGGGCGATTTACGGATGTGACCACTGCGGCAGGTATTTACAGCAGTGCGATTGGCTTTGGGCTTGGGGCCTCCATCGGAGACGTCAATGCCGATCATTTACCAGATATCTATGTCAGTAATGACTTTTGGGAGCGTGACTATCTCTACATCAACAGCGGTGATGGTACTTTTAGCGAGGAGCTGATTGATCGGATTAATTATTGCTCTATTTCCAGCATGGGTGGAGACATGGCGGATATTAATAATGATGGTCATCCGGAAATTATTTCGACCGATATGTTGGCCGCCGATAATTATCGGCTTAAAGCCATGTCGGCTTTCGATCCTTACCATTTAGAAGATATTAAATACCGGGCCAACTACCACTATCAAATCGCACAAAATTGTTTGCATCTCAATAACGGATCAGGCCAATTTCAAGAAATAAGCATGCTCTCTGGCGTGGCTGCCACCGATTGGAGCTGGGGTGCATTGTTTTTTGATTTTGAAAATGATGGGCTAAAGGACCTTTTTGTCAGCAATGGCCTGCAGCGGGATTTGATGTATCTCGATTTTCGTGACTACATGTCAGATCGAGGCATAGACCAGATGATTGCCCAGAAAAAGCCAATTGACTACATAGCACTAACCGCGGAGATGCCCTCCAATCCACTGCCGAATTTTGCCTTTCATAACCAAGGAGGGCTTAAGTTTACGCACTCCACTTCAGACCTTGGCCTGGCCCAGCCCAGCTTTAGCAATGGTTCGGCGTATGGTGATCTGGATGGAGATGGCGACCTTGATCTGGTGATAAACAATGTCAATGCCCCGGCATTTATATATCGCAATGAGGCAGAAAAAACCCAGAATAAATATCTCAAGATTAGATTTCAAGGCCCCGAGAAAAATCCCTTGGGCATCGGTGCCCATGTATTGCTGCGCTATGGCGATCAGGTGCAGGTCATGGAAAATTACAACAGCCGTGGATTTCAGAGCAGTATCGAGCCTCTGCTAAATTTTGGTCTGGGCCCCGTGAGCCAGATTGAAGAAATTATTGTCACCTGGCCAGGCGGAAATCAACAGAAGTTGCAAAACATCGAGACCAATCAAACGCTCCGGATAAACTACGCAGATGCTACTGTGGGAAAAGCAACACAACCAAACACTGGTAAATTATTTAGTGATGTTTCTGATCAAATTATGAGTGGTGCCCATCATCAAGAAAACACCTACAGTGATTTTGATACAGAGATTTTGCAGCTAAGCATGTTGTCCACGCAAGGGCCTCGCATCATCAGTGCCGATGTCAACGGAGATCAACGCGATGACTATTTATTGCTGGGCGCATTCGATGATGAAGACAAATTATTTATTCAGCTGGAGGATGGAAATTTTCAACACAAACCTAATCTGGCTTTTGGACTAACGCAGGTCTATGAGTCGACCTGCGCCTCTTTCTTAGATTATGATCAGGATGGTGATTTGGATCTCTTGATTGGATCGGGGGGAAATGAACCATCTCGTGATGGTCAGCTATACACTTTGCGCTACTACGACAATGACGGCACGGGGCAGTTTAATCTTGACAACACCAAAGTGCCTCCAGTGGTTGGTAATTTTTCCACCCTCGAAGCCACAGATATTGATGCCGATGGAGATGTAGATTTATTTTTAGGAGCTCGAGTTGTACCCGGGAATTATGGATTGCCCCCACGCAGCTATGTCTTACGTAATCAGAACGGACAGTGGGAAGATATCTCTCCACAATCGGTCGCTGGAGCTGGCATGATTTCGGATGCCGAATGGATGGACATCGATGGCGATGAAGATGATGATTTGATCATTGTAGGAGAGTGGATGAGTGTATTGATCTATACAAATGAAGATGGTCAGCTTCTTTTCAATACTGAAATACCCAACAGCAAAGGATGGTGGACCCGGATCGTTTCTGGTGATCTTGATGAAGATGGTGATCTCGATTTTGTGCTGGGTAATTGGGGCACAAACTCCAAATTGCAAGCGGCACCGGGCAGACCGCTCACCATGCAGGTCAATGACTTTGACGGAAACGGCAAGACAGAATTTCTGATCAATTGGTATGCACCTCTCGAGTCGCGTGCCTACCCTTTTGCGACTAAACCCGAGCTGACCGCCCAGCTGCCGATTCTGCGCAAGCAGGTCCTAAAGTATGAAGACTACGCTCAAGAGACATATGAAACGCTCTTCAATGCGGAGGTGCGTAAAAATTCATTGAACTACTCGGCTGAACGCCTTGAAACATGCGTGATGTGGAACAACGAAGGTTCGTTTACCCTGGAGCCTCTTCCCGTCATGGCACAGATCTCGCCAGTTTATGCAATCATCATAGACGACCTCAATGATGATGGGTTTGCAGACATCTGGCTGGGAGGTAACATGTACGATCTCAAGCCCCAAGTGGGTAGACAGGATGCCAGCAGAGGAGTGATGCTGGTGGGTGGAGGAGGCCATCAATTCAGCTATGTACCTCCTGATCGATCTGGTATTTATGTGGAGGGCCAGGTGAGGGATGCCATTCAGATTGCAGTAGGCGGGGAGAAGATCATCTTCGTAGCTCGCAACAATGACAGTGTGCTGGCTTTTCGGCGATAGATAGAACTCTTATCAAAAAGCAGACGTTCTGTACGTATATATTCCGTACTTTTATTTTGAATAATGACCTATGCTGACTATCGAACAACTTGCGAAAGAGATGAAACCCGAACTTGCTGAACAAGAGGCGAGACTGGACATACGTCTGAGCGCGCTCTATAAGACATTCCTTAAGCAAGTATACAGACCAGCAGGATATCGGTCTCTTAGTGCCTTTATTATTCAAGCGGCTATTGATAAAGCGGAAGCACTCATCGCCAAGGAAAGTGTGATTCTGGCAACAGAACGCGACAGACAAATTTTCTTCACCGCATTACTGGATAGCCAGAAGCCCAATGATGCTTTAGTTAAAGCAACAAAGAGTTTTAAGGAGGCAACGACAGAATAAGTGAATTTCATCACGGTTCCCTTCGATAGGTCGCTACGCCGAGATCATTTTTCGTGTGGTCATAGTAGCCTTGATGAATATCTTCAAAAGCAAGTCAGCCAGGACATAAAAAAGAAGCTTTCGCTTTGTTTTGTTCTCAGCGACGAACTTAAAAGAGAAGTTCTAGGATACTATACACTTGCCAATGGCAGTATTCCTTACTCTGAAGTTCCGGAAGAGCTTCGAAAAAAATACCCTAGATCCTACCATTATATTCCGGTTACCCTGCTGGGCCGTTTGGCCCTACATAAATCGGCTAGAGGCAAGGGTTTAGGCGGACGACTGCTCGTCGATGCTTTAAAGAGGTCTGCAATTGCTTCAGAGACAAGTATTGCTTCCGTTGCTGTTGTCGCAGATCCTATTGACGAGACTGCCGAGCAGTTCTATCTCCATTTCGGATTTGTCAAGCTTCCAGACAGTGGCAGAATGTTCCTGAACATGAAGACCATCAATAAATTGAATTTGTAAAGGGGTTCCTTTTAAAGACATAGCACTATTTTACTCCTGACAATCTAGCACAATGAAAAATCTGATACTACTACTTAGCACACTCCCCATCCTTTTTTCCTGCGATACCACCTCGAAGATGGGATCGGCAGGTGACGTGGTCTTTGCCGGTCCGATCGGTGTTCAAGCGTATTCTTTTCGCAATTACTTTCCCAAAGACGCAGTAGGGACACTCGACCGCATCCAGGAGATGGGCATTACCGAAATCGAAGGTGACGGAGGGCGGATACCTCCTGCAGAGTACAAAAAGATGTGTGCCGAACGCGGCATTTCGATCCCCTCTACCGGTGCTAGTTTTGACGAACTGGCAGAAAATCCGCAAGCGATTGTGGACAAGGCAAAAGCACTCGGCTCGAAGTACGTGATGTGTGCCTGGATCCCACACGAAGATGATTTTGATCAGGCAGATGCAGACAAGGCCATTGAGGTATTCAATCGCGCAGGCAAGGTTCTGGCTGATGGAGGAGTCACCTTCTGCTATCATCCCCATGGATATGAATTTGCCAAACACGGAGACGCTCTCTTGATGGACTATTTACTCTCCAATACCGACCCCAAATATGTCTCTTACGAAATGGATGTCTATTGGTGCTATCATGGAGGAGCAGATCCTGTGAGCTATCTGAATAAATATCCCAAGCGCTGGAAATTACTGCATCTCAAAGATATGCAAGCGGGTACTCCAAGAAATACCACAGGTCATGCCGATGTAGAAACCAATGTACCCCTGGGTACCGGTGAGATCGATATCGCCGGCATTATGAAGACGGCTAAGAAAATAGGCATCGCCCACTATTTTATTGAAGATGAGAGTAGTGTGGTGATGGAGCAAGTACCCAAAAGTGTTGCTTACCTGCGAAGCCTTAAATATTAAATTGCCGTATGGATCGGCGAGCTTTTGTAAAAACAGGGGCTGTGGTGGCCTCTGCCATTGGCGCAGGTCAGTCAGCTGTTTTCGGAAAAAATCAAGTGTCCGGTAACCCACTACCTCAGTGGAGAGGATTTAATATCCTGGACTTTTTTCTTTACAGTGCAGAAGACAACAGAGCACCCAGTAAACCTGAATATTTTCAGTGGATTGCCGATTGGGGATTTGATTTTGTGCGGATCCCGATGGCCTACCAAAGCTATGTGAAATTCGATCGCAGCCTTCCGATCAAAACTCGCCGAGTTCGAAAAATTGATAAACGGGCCGTAGGGAGGATAGATGCAATTGTTGAGCAAGCAAATAATCTTGGTCTGCATGTGAGTCTCAACCTGCACCGTGCTCCTGGGTTTTGTGTCAATGCCGGATGGCATGAGCCGTACAATTTATGGTACGACGATGAGGCCATGGATGATTTTGCTTGGCACTGGAAATTTTGGGCCAAGCGCTATAAATCAAAATCGCGTCAGCAAATTAGTTTCGACCTGCTGAACGAGCCGTGCCTCCGTGAGGACATGAATGATCAACACAGCAAGCGCAGCGCTGTCCCCGGCGAAAAATACCGCGAGATGGTGTTGCGGGCACAAAAAGTGATTTTAAGAGCCAATCCCAACCACCTCATTGTCGCAGACGGCAATAATACTGGAAGCTCCGTCATTCCGGAGATCACAGATCTAGATGTCGCTCAGAGTTGCCGCGGATATAATCCAGGAGCGATCTCGCACTATCAGGCACCTTGGGCTGTAAAAGACTTGACAAGTCAGCCCATACCACTCTGGCCGGGGCAGGTCGGTGATCGCTATCTCAGTCGCCAGATGCTCGAGGACTTTTACGCGCCATGGATCGAGCTGACCAAACAGGGCATAGGTGTGCATTGCGGAGAGTGTGGGTGCTACAACAAAACCCCCCACGATGTCTTTCTGGCGTGGTTTGATGATGTGCTTGATATCCTGGGAGGCAATGAGATCGGTTTTGCTCTGTGGGAGTTTAAGGGTGACTTTGGGATCCTTGATTCAGGAAGGGTGGATGTTGACTACGAAGACTGGTACGGACATAAATTAGATCGGAAGCTGCTGAACCTCTTGCAAAAACATGTGTGAATAAATGAAGCATAGGAGTGCCCTTCTTCTCGTCCTTGGTATTTTTATTTTTCTAGCCACGTCGTTTAGTCAGACAGAAATAAAACTACTCCCCCACGAACCTGATTCCGTGTTGAACCAGCCGGATTGGCTGATCGATCATTCGTCCTACAAAGCTGGATTGTATCGTACTGATCAAGAAAACCTCGTTCTCAGCAATGGATTAATAAGACGTGAATTTTGCACAAAGCCCAATGGGGCAACGGTTGCTTTTGATAATCTCATGACCGGTGAGTCGATTATTCGTGGTATTCGGCCGGAGGCAGAAATTTCTATTGATGGTAGACTGCACTCCGTAGGAGGATTAATTGGTCAGCCCAATCATGCTTTCTTATTGTCAGAATGGATTGATGGCATGCAGGTCGATGAAAAAGGGCTGCAATTTATCGGGTTTGAAAGCGGTGAAATAAGTGCGCCTTTCGCATGGAAGCAGGTGCGGCATCATGACTCCTTGATGACCTGGCCACCACCGGGAGTCCATTTGGTAATGACCTACCGGGCGACTTCCCTTGAAGCTTTGGTCCACTATGAACTATATGATGGACTGCCCGTGATTTGCAAATGGCTGGAAGTGATCAATCATAGCAACTCTGTGGTCAAATTGGATTCGTTTAGTTCGGAAATTTTGGCGGTCGTCGAATATGCCTCAACAGTCGAGACGAGAGAATTTGAGATTCCCACGCCAAATATTCATGTCGAGACAGACTATGCATTTGCCAGTATGAATGCAGACGATGCGAATCATCATGTGGTGCATTGGGAAAGCGATCCGCTTTATACTTCTCAGGTAAATTATTTGAAGGGTACGCCATGCCTCCTTCGAGTATCTCCCGAGTTGGGCCCGGCACAAATACTATATCCACAAGATACATTTCGATCCTATCGTTGCTTTATTTTACCTCACGATAGTTATGAGCGAGAACGCCAAGGGCTTGCACAGCGACGCATGTATCGTACCCTGGCACCATGGACGACCGAAAACCCCTTGATGATGCATGCGCGGTTTGCCGATTGGGAGCGAGTGAAGACGGCCATAGATCAAGCCGCAGCAGTTGGGTTCGAAATGATCATCTTGACCTTCGGGAGTGGCTTTGACATTGAAAACCGATCTGAAGAATACCTGACGGAAATGCAGAAATACTCGGCCTATGCAAAGTCACAAGGAGTTGAGTTAGGTGGATATTCTCTATTGGCCTCGCGATCTATCGATGCGGAAAATGATGTGGTCATGCCTCCTGAAGAACGACCGGTGTTTGGAAACGCTCCCTGCCTGGCCAGTACCTGGGGGCAAGCCTACTTTGATCAGCTCTATCACTTTTACGAAAATAGCGGATTTACTTTATTGGAGCATGATGGGTCTTACCCAGGAGATTTTTGTGCGTCTACCCAGCATCCTGGTCACATTGGTCACGCCGATTCGCGCTGGAATCAATATCAATTAATTTCAGATTTTTATAAATGGTGCAGGGCAAAGGGAATTTATTTAAATATTCCTGATTATTATTTTTTAACTGGTGGCAATAAAATTGCCATGGGTTATCGTGAAGTGAATTGGAGTTTGCCCCGAGCGCAACAAGTGATTCATACCCGACAAAATATTTATGACGGCACCTGGACGAAAAATGTTACGATGGGTTGGATGTTTGTGCCACTCACAGAGTATCATGGAGGAGGAGCAGAGGCCACCATCGAGCCTCTACATGAAAACCTGGATCACTATGCTGCAATGATGATTTCGAATCTCGGCGCTGGGGTACAAGCGTGCTATCGTGGACCTCGTCTTTACGATGAGGAGTCTACTGAAAGAATGGTCGCGGAACAGGTAGCCTGGTTTAAACAACATCGCAATATTCTAGAAGGAGATTTAATTCACCTGAGACGGGCAGATGGTCGAGATCTTGACTACTGGCTCTTGGTTCGTCCGGGGGCAAATGAAAAGGCGGCCCTGGTTGTTTTTAATCCACTCGATCAGGGCATCACTAAGAAAATAACTGTTCCACTCTATTACAGTGGGATAGAAAATGATACGCGGATATTTGAACAGGGAGATTACCTGGGTACATTAAAATTAGATCGAAAATTTCAGGTAGAGCTTAGTGTGACGGTGGAAGCAAATAGCTGGAATGCGTTCTTCTTTGAGTAGGCCTGGTGATGGAAAAAATACAACAACAATTACTGGACCTCATTCGGAAGGTTGGTTTGTCCACGACGCTCGATCGCTTGAGGTTTTATTGGCAGCGCTTCAAGCATGCCAAATCGAATCGGGTATTTCTCAACAGCCATCCTGATGTCAAGTTTCCTCCGGAGTATCTAATGTATGAGTCTTTTCAACTCAACTATGAAAAGTACCTGAAGGGAGGAAAACATAGTGCACAATGGTTGCTCGAATTGATAAAACCTTTTGCCAGTTTGGACGAAGCCATTGTCTTGGACTGGGGTTGCGGACCAGCCCGCATCGTGCGTCATCTTCCTGATCTATTGCCAAATGCCGAAATTCATGGCACGGACTACAATGGGAAGACCATCGATTGGTGCAGTGGTGCTGTAGTAGGGGTACAATTTAAGCAGGGACAACTTCATCCTCCATTAAATTATCCCGAAGATACCTTCGACTTTATCTACGGTATTTCCATATTCACGCACCTCTCTGAAGAAAATCATGAAGCCTGGCTCAACGAGCTAGCCCGTCTCTTGAAACCGGGTGGCATCTTGTTCTTAACGACACAGGGTGACATCTTCCATGAGAAATTGACGTCGGCAGAGCAGCAGCGATACGATGCAGGTGAGCTCATTGTGCGCGGAGGTGTCAAAGAGGGACACCGAGTCTTCAGTGCTTTTCAGCCACCTGCCTATTTTCGCGCCCTGATGGGCAATCATTTTTCAGAACTAAGTCACAAATCTGGCACCAGACAAGATTGGGGCCTTGAGCAGGATGTTTTCATACTTCAAAAACAGTAGGGGGTATTTCCTTAAATTCACTTCATGCAAAAGTTATTGAAAATACTGGGTTGTCTCTGTCTTGGCACGATCATCTTCCTCCAGTGCAAGACGCAGGAAAAACCAGTTCCTCAGGTTGTCGAGCTCAC
>CAJQNM010000157.1 GCA_905479665.1 uncultured Saprospiraceae bacterium | reverse complement strand
AAGTTGAAAAAGCGAGAAGCGGAGTTGGCTCTGAAAGAAGAGCACCGGGAGACCATTCGCTTAAGAGAATTGGACGAATTTAAGAGTCGGTTTTTTACCAATTTGTCGCACGAACTTAAAACTCCGCTCACGCTGATTACGGGCCCAATAAATGATTTGCGTCGAAGTTCGGCCTTAGATTCTGAAACGAGGCAGGCGCTGGATATGGCCAGTCGAAATGGAGAAAAGTTACTGAGCTTTGTAAATGAGGTGCTTCAGCTGGCTAAGCTTGAATCGGGCGGAGTGGTCGTCAATGAAAGTGCGGTTCCCTTGAAGCTGACACTTTCAAGAATATTTCATGCTTTTAATTCTTTGGCAGAAATCGAAGGTGTACAGTTAATCGATGCCATAAACGTGGATCCATCGATAAGCGTGAAGATCGATGTGGATAAACTCGAGATGGTCTTCAACAACCTTATTTCGAATGCGATTAAATATACACCGCCGGGAGGCTGGGTAAAAATGACGGCCGAAGTCGAGGAAATTAACGATGAAAAGCTCAGGTTGCAAGTACATGTTCGTGATAATGGGGCGGGAATTGCAGTGGTAGATCAAAAGCGAATCTTTGACCCTTACTTTCAGACGAGCACAACGAAAGGGAGTGAGCGCGGGGGTGTAGGTCTTGGCTTGGCTCTAGCCAGTCAGCTGGTTGAGTTAATGGGAGGTGAAATGGAGGTCGAGAGTGAGGAAGGAGAGGGCTCAGTCTTCGGCACGGAGTTTAGCCTAAGCAGGTCCATGGATTCCGTGTATGACGTGAGCCAAATAAAAGAGAAGACTTTGGTTCCAGACTTTGCTGCGTCATTGGGGAGAGACAGACATCAGAAAGTTCTGATTGTTGAGGACAACCAAGACTTGGTCGATTACATGACATCTATACTTAGTAAGCACTTTGTGGTGAAGCGTGCTCGAGATGGGGTAGAGGGGCTACGAATGTTGCAAAAGGAATCGTTTGATCTGGTGACATCGGATGTGATGATGCCCAGAATGGATGGCTTTGAATTTCGTGAGAAGATGAACGAAATGGACCGAATCAAGCACATACCTTTTATATACGTGACCGCACGAGGATTTGACGAGGACAAGTTGCTCGGACTTTCATTGGGCGTAGACGACTACATTACCAAACCGTTCAATTCGAGAGAGTTGATGGCGAGGGTGAGTAATCTGTTGAAAAATAGATATGAGCGATCTCTTTCGACGAATGGAAGCGACGACACGCTTAGTCATGACGAAAAAACAATAAGGGTGATTGAGCGGGTTGTTTACGATCGGCTGGACGACACCACACTCAAGACATCTGATCTGGCCAAGTCCGTCAATGTAAGCGAGCGCCAGCTCCGTCGTGTGCTAAAGGGTCTGACCGGGTTTTCGCCGGTCGAGTTTATTTTGGAGATACGCCTGCAAATGGCCTATCACTTCCTAAGAACCAAAAAGTTTAATACGGTTGCAGAAGCCATGTACGCTGTGGGTATTGAGAGTGCCAGCTATTTTTCGAAGAAGTTTGCCGACCGATTCGGTGTCAAGGCAAGTGATGTTTAAAAAGGCAAACTCTAGCACTTATTCCTGCCTTTCGATACTTTTCAGGATAAAATCAACAATGGGTTTCGGTTCCTCCAAACTATGGGGGTGGTGGCCAACGCCTTCCTTTGCGATTAATTCAATGTTGCCTCCTGCTTTTTGAAATTGCTCCGCAAGTTTTGCCGTATTTTCTAAATGTGGTACGACGGGATCTGCATCTCCATAGACATGAAGTACAGGAATTCCTGCCTTTGCCACGGCAACACAATTGTTGATGGGACTATTTTCAAATGTACGTGCCGAAATCGAGTCTAGCCCGTAGGCTGCTAGGCATATTTTCCATGCTTCTTCACTTCGGTTGCCGCTGAACATTCCTCCGGGCCAGCTCCGTATGTCGCAGACTGGAGCATCCGCATAGATACAGAACAACTTGTCTGTATTTTGGGAGCCCCAATTGTAAATGATCAAGCCACCGCGACTCAGGCCTTCCAAGACAACTCTGGTATTGAGCTGGTATTCGGAAGTGCAATGAGCGTAAAATTTATTCCACAATTCTACTGCCTCGTCGTTTCCAAACAGATCGGCAACATCAACATAGACCAGATGAAATCCCCTCTCTAACAGTGCTCGATCGACTTGTGGTTCATGACCCCAAAATCGGGCTCTCCAAACCCAATAATTGTTTTCAGACCTTTTGCTCGGAAATACAATTTTAGCGTCATGGCCTTCAAAAGAGAATTGTTTTATCTCATATTCAGCGAAATTTTTATCTCTTTTTTCGTCCTGGCTGATGGCAATAGAAGGGAGAAGCATAGCCAGGAATAGGAGGATCGTTATCTTATAGTGATTCATTGTGCGGCAAATCTAGTTTACTTTGTTGGCAATTGCTTCCATGCTATTCCATTTAAAATTACGATGTTAGAGATCAAACTCTTTCATAGGAGTGTGTGTCTGTATGATCGCTCTAAATATTGCTTAATTAAAACGTTAGTTCTGATGCCCTTATTTATTTCTTTTTTCCTTTTCTCTATTCTGGTGTTTCCAGGGATTCCAATGGCTGTGGAGGTTGCAAAAGGTACAGTTTATCTAGACAGCAATCGGAATGGTCAATATGATCCGGATGAGATTGGCATCGCCGGCGTACGAGTATCCAATGGTGAAGATGTTGTACAGACAAATGCGAGGGGAGAATACGCCATCGATCTACCCGCTGAACGCATCTTGTTTATCTCCAAGCCTGCTGGCTATGATCTTCCATTAAACGATGTTCAACTGCCTCAGTTTTATTATTGCCATTATCCAGATGGGACGCCAGATGTCGCTGCTTGGCAATGGCCAGTGATAAGCCCGACTGGCCCGCTACCCTCAGAAATTAATTTTGCACTCCTTCCGAGCGAGGTGGCTGATGACTTTAGGGCTATGGGCTTTGCAGATCCACAAACGAATAATGAAGAGCAATTAGATATGATGCGTAGGGACATCATCGACGAACTTTTTGGCAACCCGCATCATGCGTCATTTGGACTAGTGGCTGGAGATGTCGTACACGACAATCTGGCCCTTTATGAACGACATAATCGTCTCATGTCGCAGATAGGGATACCCATGTGGAATGTGCCAGGCAACCATGATCTCAATTTCGAATCACCTAATAATAAATACGCAACCCAGACATTTAGGAGCGTATTTGGGCCGGATTATTATTCCTTTGATTATGGACAGGTGCATTTCTTGGCACTTAATAACGTGGGCTACAAAGGAAAAGGAAATGGATATGAAGGTCATATTGATTCGGTCCAAATGAAGTGGATCGAGAATGACCTGAAGGACGTGCCTTCAGACAAGTTGATCATGATCATCACTCATATACCGCTGCTCACCTATGCCAACGACCGCACTTTTCCCAAAGCGATCACGACAGTCAACTTCAACGATCTGCTCCGCACGTTGTCCCGTTTTCAATATGTATATACCATCGCTGGCCACGATACCAGCAACAGTTGGAAGGTGGAAGTCAATCACACCCATGGATGGCACGGACGTCCATTCATCACGCATACGTTGGCAGAGACTCGGGGAGGAGGATGGTACACTGGACCTCGCGACGAGCGCGGAGTCAGTGAAGCCAGCATGGCGGACGGGAATCCGAATGGATACTACCTCTTTCACTTTGATGGACATGAGGTGAGGCCACAGTTTATCCCAGCTGGTGGCGATCCCAATGATCGATTACGGATTCTCTTCGATCCTCTGTTACTTCCCCCCGATAGCATTTCGAGAAACTATCCCCAGGGCTTAGACCGCGGCGCACAGCAAGAGAATACTCATGTAGTGGTCAATTTTTTTGATGGTGGAGAACGTGACCGGGTGACTATTGCCGTTGACGGAAACGTACCCATGCTGATGGAGCATGTCGAGCGAACGGATCCATATATCGTACGGCAGTATGAGCGATTTCGGGGCACAGAATATGAATTTGCTGTACCCGCAGTCTCCTCACACATCTGGCAATTCGAGTTACCCCATCTGGAAGTTGGACTGCACTCCCTGGTGGTTAAGGCGGTAGATGAATTTGGGTTTGAGGATGAGGAATTGTTGACGTTTGAAGTGACCCTTTAACGCTCGCCTTCTAGGCAACCTTTTCAATCCTCTTTTCCGTATTCATCAAAGCTGCATTTTTATATTTACGGTTTATGGGATCTTTCAACTGATATGGTCTATTGAAGGCTTCTTGATTAAGTTTGAAATAGCTGGAAAGCTTCCGTATCGTTTCCTTAGAGAGTCCCGTCTGGTAATTCAATATTTTGGATACGGTTCCTTTTGATAAATCCAATAGATCTGCTAAGTCTTTAGATTTTAAACTGTGATCATCCATGAGTGATCTCAGTAGCTCAATAGGATTTATGTCTCGTAATTCATAATGTTCATCATCCCATTTCTCGATTAATAGCGACAATAACTCAATTTCGTCTTCATCACTTTTTCTGTCTCTGAAAACGAGTTCTTCAAGAATTTTACAATATTTATTGTATTGCCTTTCAGATTTGATAATCTTATATTTAAGTGCATGCTTCATATCAGTATTCGTTTATTGTAAATTGAAGATTCTTAGCGCATAGTTTATCATAAGCTGCATGTGTTCCAATCCAGCTAATGAAGAGATGTACGTTTTTTAATCCAAAATGATATTAGCAGATCATTCGATACTTATTTCCGCCAATGTTGAATACAATCCGATTAGAACTCTTGCCAAGTATGTCAGCTGTTTTAAAAGTGCCTCTGATGTCATTCGTATTTTCCCAGTCTGCTCTTTTCAATTTATTTAGCCATAGATCAAATGAAGTCTTGCTGTTGCGATTGGCTGCTACATATTTCGTCACAGAATTCTTCTTGACCAATCTGACTTTCATGGATGCTAAGATACGGTAAGTTTCAGTATATGAAACCTATGGTTAATAACTCTTTTGCACCCTAAAGGTTCAGTTGTGTGGCCCCATCATGGGCAGCGATGATGCTAGTTATGGCTTTCGTTTTCTCAAATGGCTTCAAAATTTACTATGAGGCAAGCCAAAGTGTGTTCGCAGGCACCAGGATAGGATTGGTAGTTTCTGCCTCATTTGCCGTTCCCTACATTTTCGTAATATAATGTCATGTCGAGGATGAATAGAATGGAGGGGCAAGCTTTGGTGATCCTACTCTTGGGCATTTTAAGCATGTCATGCAACCGGGCGATTTCGACGAGCAGCGATGCGACGTTGATCACACAGCAACCGAATAGTATATCCATTTATGCCGACGAAAGCAACGATCTCTATCAATTGGTAAAGGCAGGACTGCCCATCAGTGCACGTTTTGACAATATTGATTTGGCGGTGGAAAGTACTTTGGGTGGCGGGACTCTTTTGGTCCTGGCAAAAGCGTATCCCCAAGAAAAGACAACACTCCCTAAGGATTTCTATGGACGGGTCAAGGAGAAGAAATTGAAGGTCTTTGTGGAGTTTCCCGATCGGCTGCCCTCCGGTCCTACCGGGATTATTATGGATACGGAAAAGGAACGCTTCGTAGTCACCTCCGATTTTTTCGGAGCGGAGATGGGCTCATGGATATTATGGATGCTGGGCTGTACAAATATGTAAAAGTGCCCGACCGAATATCTCATCTGAAGGGCGCAAAAGTGGCCGGATTTGACCAGGCCGTGTATGGACTAGAAGGGACGTCGAGCGCTCCCATCCTTTTTGAGGAAGAGGGCGTGTTGGTGTCGACCACCAAGCTGAGCAATTTCAAGGAGGGCAGGTATTCACCACCCCATGCTTGGCAGCATGCTATCGGTACAATCCTCAACCACCTCTCCATCCC
>CAJQNM010000156.1 GCA_905479665.1 uncultured Saprospiraceae bacterium | reverse complement strand
GTGGAAGATACCGACGGCACTGGGACTGGCAGAAGGAAAAATCAGACGTGGCGAATTTTCAGGCTCCAACTCAGAGCATATTTTCGAGCAGATTTTAGCTCCCTCTATTTCTGAATCAGAATATGCCTCTTTAAATAAATTCATGACAGATTGCCTTCGGCAAGCGATTGATCATAATGCAGATCCCTCACTGCGTAAAAATGCAATCTCCATACTCGGACTTTCTCCAGCGGATATCGGGTTTTCCACACTTGAACAAATCATACGCGATCCAACAGAGGCAGAATATCATGTCGAGGCCCTGCACGCTTTGACTCGGTCTGGACATAAGGAGGGTGGAAAGCTGATTACCGATATTTCGATCTGGCCATCATTCACACCGTCCAGTCGTGCAGTGGCTCTATCTGCGTTGGTCTCTAAATCAAACTACATTGAGCTACTCTTTGCGGCAATAGAAGATGGAGTCATAAAGCCTTCGGAGGTTGCTTCCTCGACAAGAGAGCGACTGATGCAAGATACAGAGACTTCGGTGAGCAAGAAGGCCCAGGAGATCTTTGCAGAAATTACCTCGGGTAGCCGCATGAAAGTTTATGAGTCATATCGTGATATTTCCTCAGATCTTGGCGATGCAGCTCATGGCAAAGACGTCTTTCTGCGAGCTTGTTCGGTATGCCATACCTATGCAGGGGAAGGTGGGAAGGTCGGGCCAGATCTCACGGGTATTAAAAATCAACCTTCCGATGCCCTATTGCTCCATACGCTGGTGCCCAATTATGAAGTATATCCTCAGTATGTGGCAGTTATGGTGCAAAGTGCTGGAGGTGATTCATTTTCCGGATATATCGAAACAGAATCTGAGCACAGTATTACCCTTCGTACAGCGACAGGCCAAGAGCAGGTTGTTTTAAGGGCCAATATTGAAAGCTTCAAAAGCACGGGAAGATCATTGATGCCCGACGGCTTAGAGCAGACGATGACGCAAGCTGAGATGATGGATCTTATTGCTTTTTTGAAGAGAGGTGAATAATGTGGGCAAGTATACTATCCACTTAAGTTTCGGTGGTAATTAGAAGAAGCATGCCAGAGTGTATTTGTCATCATTTTTGCATCGCCCGCACCTGCCCTAATTATCTCGTCTAATTATAACTACAGTATCCTTTTTTCCCGCCTCGACCGCAGCGGAGCAAGTGGGGTCTCTCCGCTTCACTCACCCTCTCCACTTCGGTCGAGACATGCCTCTGGGTTCGTTTCGGTACCCATGACATAAAATTTTCGGAGTCACCAGCGATAGTTTGGTCAAGTCGTCGATTTGAATATTGGGCCACACCCACACTCTTCCCATCCCGAGCGGAGTCGAGGGAACTATTGGTTCGGTCACTCAAAATTTTCAAAAACTTACAAGTGGGATTATTCGTCAAGACTCCGACCCAATAGGTCTCTCCATTCCGCTCACCCTATCGGGTTCCCTGCAGTCGAGAGGGGAAGGGTGTGAGGAGCATCTGATTTGTCATCTTATCTTCTTTTGAGGACTGTGTGGGCCTCTTCTATATGTCGAGATGGGAAAAGGCGAGAGCAACTCGGATTCACGCAAATTGCTCTAAATCAGTATATTAGACTGTAGTTGTATGAAAGAACAAGCGATCAAGGCGAGCCTGCCTGGTCAGCGCTGGTCACCACAAGCAGGCAGGTTTATTTTGCTCTGAATAATTTGCTTCCACTCCCGTTAAAAAATGAATAAAGCGGCGGGCCGCTCCGCGACTCTCGAAAGTCGCGAGACTCTTCGGAGCGGAGCCAATTATTTTATTGGATAGCAGGTGCAGAACCTTGAATTAATTACTCCTGAAATACCCGTTTCCAATACTTGGCCATGGTCTGCCGTAGATGATGAGAGGTATTTTCGCGCTCATTAATGCCGTGAGCGCGCATCGGATAGGACATCATATCAAACATTTTATTGTGTTTGATCAGCTCATTGGCCATGCGTTCGAAACTTTGATAATGTACATTGTCGTCGGCTGTGCCATGAATGATCATTAGATTTCCCTCGAGCTTGCTCGCATGGCTGATAGGAGAGCCGTCAATGTAATTATCCTCATTTTCGGTGAGCAATCCCATGTAGCGCTCCTGATAAATATTATCATAGAGTCGCTGATCTGCCACAAAGGCAACGGCCAATCCTGATTTGTATATCTCGGGATAGCGGAATAAACAGTTCATCGTCATCTGTCCGCCGCCGCTCCAACCCCAGATGCCCACTCGATCCGTATCAATAGATGGGTATTTACTCATTAATTGCCTTGCTGCGGCAGCTTGGTCTTGGGCTGCCAAAATTCCAATCTGGCCATAAATTGATTTTCTCCAGTCTCGGCCGCGCGGTGTGCGTGTTCCACGATTATCAATACTGGCAACTATGTAACCCTGCTGCGCAAGATAACGGTGCCATAAATCTCCACCCTGCCATGCATCCTGCACGGTCGATCCGGCCGGCTCTCCATATACATAAAAGACGATTGGATACTTCTTGGCTGGGTCGAAATTGGGTGGTTTGATGAGCCAAGCATCAAGCACGTCATCCCCAATATCTAATTTGATGAATTCTTTGGCTGGCAATTGCAAGGCTGCTATTTTTTCTGCGAGGTCTCGATTGTCCACCAGCGTTCTGAGGAGTTGATGATCCTCGAGCCTGATGAGAGAAATCTGCGGAGGGGTCGTCGAGTTTTGATAGGTGTGGATGGCATACTTTGCATCAGCAGAAATTTGATATCGATGTTGGCCGGCTTGCTCCTGTGGACTGACTCGTTCAGGGGCTGTGCCTCCATCTAGCTTGCTGCGATAAAGGTATCGCTGGGTGTAGTTGGTGGGAGAGGCAATGTAATAGACGTAACCACCCGTTGCATCAATACAAGCAATGTTGACAACGTCCATGTCACCCGTTGTGATCGTACTTTCTTGGGCTCCGTCTCGAGAAACTCGATAGAGATGTAGCCATCCATCTTTCTCGCTGGTCCAGGTGAAATATTGTTCATTTTCCAACCAGACAATATTGTCATGAATATCCAAGAAGGCTTCATCCCGATCCGTGAAGATCTGATTGAGGGCCAGTGTATTGGTATTTCCAATCCAGACCGAATTGCTATTTTGCTTGCGGTTTAATTGCTGAATCATAACCTCTTCAGAATTGGGAATAAAATCCATGCGGGCCAGATAATTATTGCGAGGATCTCCTGGTACTTTAAACCATTTTGTGTCCCCTCCTTCGGCACTGACAACCCCAACTTTTACGGCAGAATTATCGGTACCTACTTTTGGGTAGGGTATAGGGATTAAATCAGAATAGATAGAGTCTACATTATTGATCATGTAGAAAGTGCCTGTACCCTTTGTATCAGATTGCCAGTAAGCAATCTTACTCCCATCGGGGCTCGAGCGAAATCCATCTCGACACGATAGTTCTTCTTCATAGACCCAATCAAAGGTGCCGTTGATAATTCGATCATTTCCATTAAAAGTAAGTTGAAGGATTTCACCGGTACTTAGACGTTCGACATAAATATTATTGTTGCTGACAAATCCAACCCGCTTGCCATCCGGTGAAAATTTGGCAAACATCATGCTCGCAGATTCAACTGTCCTGCCTAGTTGTGTCAGTTGACCGGTAGCCATATCAAGTACCCAATAGTCCCCTCTGGTGTGATAGCGCCAGACTTTGCGTGTATTGGTAAATAGGAGCAATTTGGTATTGTCTTCCGACCAATCATAGTCCCTGATGGCGATGGGTTCGTTGGCTCCTTGTGGTACAAGATCCTCCGCTGCGACCAAGGTGGATCGTGCTCCGCTTTGGGCCTCGTATCGGACAATATCACTGCCTCCAGTGACTTGATTTTGTTCAAGGGTCGAATATCCGGTATTATCCTTCATCCAGCGCACAGGTCCGTAAGACTGAGCACTGTAGGTGCCCTGCTGATAAATGTCTTCTAATAAGAGGGATTGCTGTGACCTGCCGGAATATGACAGCAAGAATATAAACGATATCAGAGTAATAAGTCTCATCTGGAGAAAATTTATGGAAGGCCAATTTAACATTCCTCTTGATGCCTACGATCAATAAATCACCCATTTGGGTGAGACTGATCAGCTGAGACAGTCTTAAATTGCTGTTGATGTACTCACGACCTTGGTACGATAAGCAGTTCAAACCCTTTCTTTCCGCGAGTGATCGTGTCAGATGTTTCGCTTCAATCAAGAAATGGCTGCATTACTCATTGGTTTTCGTGGCCATTTTGTTGTGTGGCATTGATGATATAGAATGCCGAGATTTGATAAAACTTAGCGACCACGTGGCTGAAAAACCGAGCATTGCTCATTTTCGTCTTGGGGAAGCCACAATGGGAGATGCCAAAGATGCATATCGAAACGTATTGACGCTGGGACGTCAGGAAAATGCTGGGGACGACGTGAAAGAGGCGACCTACAATCTTGCTTTGATCTACGATAGACTTGGTAACATAGACTCTGCTCGATATTTCTTCCTGCTCTGTGAGCAAGAGCTCGACTACAAAACCGAAGGAAGAAAGCGTGAAGTCCTGCTCGAGGCGAGATCCAAATTTTACATAAAGATTAAGGAGTATGGTCCGGCCCTATTGGATCTTACATCCCTGGAACAAGCCTATCGTGCGATGAATCGTCCGTACTTTCTTGGCAAAGTCCTGTACATGAAGGCTCAGCTCCTGGCAGAGCGAGGTGAGATTGGGCTGGCCATTCTTAAGGCCGAGGAGTCTATTGAAATTGTATCAGCCATAGGTTCTGAAGCTTTGAAGGAGAGAGTGCGTCTTTTTGCAGAGGATCTATATCAGCAAAGGGATTCGAATCTTGCGCACAGCCTATCAAGCAGCGCAAATTCTTCTCTGGCCGAAAAGATATTTGGGTGGAGGGGATTTCGAAAACAAACCCGCCGGATGATACGTGACCAAATGGTGGAGGAAGCAAAAACAAATGAATTAAAGATATCTCAGCAATCCCGGGCGCTTGTTGTCCTGGCTGTTTTCACATTTATTTTTCTGGGAATGGTTTACGCCTTATTCAGAATGAACCGAAAAATAAAAGTACAAAACGCACTAATTTCCGTTGCGCTCGATGAGAAAGAAACATTACTAAGGGAAATACATCATCGGGTAAAAAACAACTTACAGGTTATTTCCAGTCTTTTGAGTTTGCAATCCCGTTCGATAAAGGATAAGAAGGCTTCGGCAGCCTTGGTGGAGGGGCGGTCTCGAGTAGAATCAATGGCCCTTATCCATCAGGATCTTTATCATGATAATTGTTTGCTCAACATCCAGCTGAAAGGGTATGTCCGAAAACTCTGTGAAAACCTCTATGCAACGTACAACGTCTCTGGTGACCGAATCGAGCTGGATCTAGATATCGAAGAAATTCAGCTTGATGTGACAACACTGGTACCGATGGGTCTCATCATCAACGAGCTGATCAGCAATGCCTTAAAGTATGCTTTTCCGGAAGAGAGAAATGGTAAAATAGGGGTGACTTTGCGAACTCAAGCTGAGATGCTCGTCCTGCAAGTGCAAGACAATGGCATCGGCATGAGCACTCAGCATGAGACCGGGTTCGGCCATCGCCTCATCTCCGCGTTTGCAAGAAAGCTTGATGCTGAAATTAAATATGAGAAACAAGATGGGACGCTCGTCTCTATGTTTATTTCGAAATTTAAAGTGGCTTGATTATGTCTGAAAATCGACTATTAATTGTAGAGGATGATGCGCTCATTTGCGAAGAGATCGCAGCAATTTGTGAGACCCATGGATATGAGATCGTGGAGAGGGTGCATACCGCTGGTGATGCTTTACTTGCTCTCGAGCAACACCAGATTGATCTGGTGTTACTCGATATAAATCTAGAGGACGATATGGACGGTATTGAAATTGCGGAGTTTATTGTGGAAAAGATCGGTATTCCATTTATTTTCATCACCTCCTATGCGCATGAGAATGTCATAGGTCGGGCGAAAAAAACGAACCCAATCGGATACATCGTCAAGCCCTTTAACATTGGTCAGCTGCTCAGCACGTTAGAAATTTCGCTCTATAATTTTTCCAAGCAGAAAGTACCGGGAGGACTCGACTTGGAGGAGATTAATTGCGCATTACTAGAGCCACTCACTGATCGGGAGTTTTCTGTACTCAACCTTATTTTTCAGGGCAAGACCAACAAGCAGATGGCTGCGCAAGCGTATTTGTCAATAAACACGATAAAATATCACATCAAGCAGCTATACCAAAAATTTGATGCAAATTCACGTAGCAGCTTGCTCGCGCGGGTGCGTGAATTAAATATGGCGGTTAAATCCTATT
>CAJQNM010000155.1 GCA_905479665.1 uncultured Saprospiraceae bacterium | reverse complement strand
TGCCTGCGCATATCTCTTTGCTCTGTTAGGAACGATCACGCTGACATGAAGACCTTTTTCATAGAGAAAATAAGCCGCACTTTCATAATACACTCCGGTGGCTTCCATCAAATAGACTGTTTCAATTTCAGAGTCCTTTGCATACTTGGCAGACCACGCAACTAATTCTTTAAAACCCGAGAGTCGATTGTCAAACTTTCTGCTCCTCACTACTTTTACTCTTTGCGTAGAGTCTATTGAGCAGATATTACATCTGATGTCACCCATACTCATATCCATTCCTACTGCATACTTCAAAATTCTTTTTGCTTCCATAAGCCATTCAATTTTTACGTCAAAAAATGTGCAGTTCAATTGGAATCTTTCCCTTCAGCCTATTCTCATTGTTAATGCTAGATTACAGGAAACACCTGTATCTTTAGGTACTGTTCAGGATCTGGGGAAAGAAATGCCAAACGTTCATACTAGCGTACTGCATCGTTTTCACGTGCTTAGACATCCTTGTCTCGATTTACGTTTGACACTTCCAACTTGAGCTATCTCTATCAATTTAGATAGTTTTATCAAGATATGAGACTTTCCCTCCCGCGCAAACCCCCGGCCCCTTAAGGGGAGTCCGCCCGCCTTCCAGACTGTTTCCTCTTCTTCCTCAGCGAAGCGTTTCCTCTTTTTCCTCCGCGAAGCGTTTTCCTCTTCTTCCTTCCGCGAAGCGATTTACCTCTTCTTCCTCCGCGAAACGTTTCACATTCCACCTTTTTCATATATTATCACTACAGGTCCGTATCATTGCAGACCGATAAACAGCTAGCCATTTATGCCAGATTTCCTACATCTCCATTGCCATACTCAATACTCGCTCCTCGACGGTGCTTGCCGTATCGAAACCCTGATGGATAAGGCCGTGGCCGACGGTCATAAAGGGGTTGCTCTTACCGATCACGGCAATATGTTTGGAGCGTTCAAATTTGTCAAAGAGGCCAATAAGCGAGGCATCAAGCCGATCGTTGGTTGCGAATTTTATCTCGTCGATGATCGGCACAAGCGCTCCTTTTCCCGTTCCAAGGGAGAAAAGGATAAGCGCTACCACCAGCTCTTACTGGCCAAAGATGAGCAGGGTTACCGCAATCTATCCAAGCTGTGCTCACTCGGATTTATCGAAGGCAAGTACGGTGAATTTCCCCGAGTAGACCGCGAACTGATTGAGCAATACCATGAGGGCCTCATTGCCACCAGCTGCTGCCTTGCGGCCGAAATACCCCAAACGATCGCTACCGGAGATCTGGAAAAAGCCGAAGAACGACTGAAATGGTGGCTCAACCTTTTTGGTGAAGACTACTACATCGAGCTACAGCGCCACCGCGGGTTGGAATCCTTTAACGATCGTGGCACCAGCCAAGAATCGATCAACCAACACCTGCTTACCCTGGCGGCCAAGCACAATGTGAAAATCATCGCCACAAACGATGCGCACTACGTCGAAGAGGAAGACTGGAAAGCGCACGACATCTTGCTTTGCATCAACACTGGCAGCAAACTCGAAGATGAAAAACGCTTTAAATTTAGCAGCTCTGATTACTATTTCAAGACGAAGGCGGAGATGGGGAAACTCTTTAGCGATGTGCCGGAAGCGCTAGATAATACCCTAGAAATCTATGACAAGATATCACCCCTCGACCTCGCTCGTGATGTCTTGTTGCCCGCATTCCCCTTGCCTGACACCTTCAAGACTCAAGATGACTATCTGCGCCATCTCACTTTTATGGGTGCAAAGAAACGCTACCCCAACATCACCCCAGCCATCGAGGAGCGCATCAACTTTGAGCTGGATGTAATCCGCCAATCTGGCTATCCTGGGTACTTTCTCATCGTGCAAGATTTCACCAGTACAGCGCGTGAT
Organism: uncultured Saprospiraceae bacterium; assembly: GCA_905479665.1. Classification (GTDB taxonomy): domain Bacteria; phylum Bacteroidota; class Bacteroidia; order Chitinophagales; family Saprospiraceae; genus CAJQNM01. The sequence goes on along the minus strand of CAJQNM010000155.1, from coordinate 618 downwards.
ATGGGCGTGAGTGTGGGCCCTGGCCGGGGTTCAGCAGCGGGTTCTGCAGTGGCGTATTGTTTGGGCATCACCAACGTCGATCCGATCAAGTACAATTTGCTTTTCGAGCGCTTTCTCAATCCAGAGCGGATCTCAATGCCTGATATCGATATCGATTTTGACGATGAAGGTCGCTCCAAAGTGATCGACTACGTGATCGAAAAATACGGTCGCAATCAAGTGGCTCAGATCATCACCTACGGGTCCATGGCGGCCAAAAGTTCGATCCGTGATGTGGGTAGGGTGATGGACGTCGATCTCGGAGAAGTGGATCGGATTTCGAAAATGTTCCCAACTAACTTAGGCGCCACGCTCAACAAAGTGCTGCGACCCGATAAGATGGATCCCGCCTTTAAGTCGTCGCTCAATAGCGAAGACCTGGAACGTGCTGATAAGATCCGCAAGATGTCTAAGGAGAATTCTCAAGCCGGACAAACCTTGCGCACCGCAGTAGAACTAGAAGGCAACATTCGAAATACGGGCATCCATGCCTGCGGAGTGATCATCACACCTGGCGACATCAGCAACTACGTGCCAGTCGCAACAGCCAAAGACTCCGATCTCCTAGTCACGCAGTTT
>CAJQNM010000154.1 GCA_905479665.1 uncultured Saprospiraceae bacterium | reverse complement strand
GATCGCCACCGGACATCATGAGCTCAAGGACAACGAGGGTTTTCCAGCCAACAAGCCACCCTGGGGCACCCTTACGTCCCTGAATCTCGACGAAGAGCGGATCAACTGGCAGGTTCCCTTGGGTACCTATCCAGAGCTCGAGAAACGCGGTCACCCACCGACGGGCACTTTTAATATGGGTGGCCCGATTGTCACCGCCGGAGGGTTGGTATTTATTGCTGCGACGATGGATGAGCGGATTCGGGCTTTTGACAAAGATACTGGAGCGCTCCTATGGGAACATCAACTTGATGCGGGAGGATACTGCACTCCCTCTACTTTTGCTATTGATGGGAAGCAATACTTAATTATTGGCGCAGGCGGAGGCGGTAAACCTGGTACGAAATCGGGAGGTGCATATTATTGTTTTGGGTTGTAGGCTTGATTGTCCTAGTATTTTTAGAATCGATAGCCGATCCTCAAATGCACGTAAGGAACGATAGCATCCCTCCCAATCAACTCAGGTGAATGAAAGAAAAATGGGCCTGCTTGAAGAGGCTGTGTTTCGAACGAGTATCCGACACCCATACCGGCTTCCATGTGAAATTTCTTGCCCAAATTTCGTCTGGCTCCCCAGGTGGGAATTATGGAGAAAACCTCCCGGGTCACGATCGGATTGGAACTGGTAGAAAAATTGGGACTGATGCTGGTGCGAACTGAGAAATAGTTGGCACTATTATGAGCTGAATCTAGTCCTTTTGATGCACGCCTCTTAAGATTGTAATACCATCTAGGTTCAAATCGCAATACTGGTGTAGCATCAAAACCACCTCGATAGTACGCGCTACCAATCAAAAACCCCATATCCAAACCAATCTCAGATCGTAAAACCCATTGGCCTGCGAGGCGGGCTTCGTGGTGCAGCCATATGCCAGAAGTACCTGCTTGAGCACCAAAAATGTGGGATTCAACCCGGGCTTCTTGGGCTAGTGACGTTGTAGCAATTACTGAAAGACTAATAAGGAGAATGGAAATTCGGAGCATGGACATGTCAGTAGGTATTGGTTATCGATATATTTAGAACGAGTGAGGACACAGTGTCTGCTGCTCCTTATCCCCTCTTTTAATAGAATGCCAACACTTTCTGTAGTTCCCTAGTAGCACCTTTGATCGCAAATTTCGGGCGTAAGACGTGGACACAGGATCTTTAGTCTGGCAAGATGAATACCCCGGTGTGGAATAGCAACTCCAATGAGTTTCCAAGACGCCATTGGCAAACAATTTATTGTGATCGCGGCAGGTGGTCATGGTAAAAGTGGCGCTGAAATTGGTGACTATCTAGTTGCCTGTGCCCTTCCTTAGAAAAATCTCTTTCCTTTCTGATTTAATGCAGGCATAAAAAATCCGGCCTTATCAAATTAGATATAGGAAATTTTGGTTGAGTTCGCGAATGAGTTTTCGGAGGCACCCTCTATATGTTTATGGCGTGCATGATGAAAAAATGGCCGTCCACCTGGTGGTGGACGGCTCGTAAAGAACAATAAACCTAACTCAAGAAGAAAAACGTCGCTCTTTACAATCAGTTGTCAGCTTTGAGCTAAATAATTATTAACTATTCACTATCAATTAATCTGGGCCTGCCTTCCCGCAAGTTATTCCTGCGGGCTTTTAGGAACCCCTCCGTCGGCATTCACTATTCACTATTCACTATTCATTATCAATTATCCATCGTCAATTATCAACTAATCAACGTTGTCGTGCAGATAAGGATTCTCACGCAATTTTGGCTCGTCTTCTCCTCCTGTGATGCTCCAGCGACTTGCCACTATTTCTGATGAATGGGGCACATCGTCAAGCATTACTTTCCGGCGTAAATAAGCGGGCTCATTTTCCATATCGATCACCGTCTGCGGATTGCTGAGCTTTTGCTTTTTCTGTCGCAACTCCTCTTTTTTCTGGCGAACATCGTCCATCGGTTGTTTTGCTTCGATGGTCTCTTTTTCTACTGGACGTACATATGGATCAGTCTTGGGTTGCGAAGCTCGAGCCTCTAGGTGATCGTCAAGTGCGAGGTCAAAGACATTTTTTTCGGGACCAGGAGATCCCACAGCAAAAAGACCTTCGGTCTGATAAAAATTATCCTCTAGCGGTACTTTTATGACTTCCTCTCGCGGCGTTTCCACGACAACCTCTTGTCGAGGAGAAATTTCTTCAAATCCAGTCGCGATCACAGTCACAGCGATGCTATCACCGAGGGTTTCATCATAGCAGTTGCCCCAGATCAGATCAGTATCTTCTCCAGCCTCTCCCTGCACAAATTCTGTTATTTCGTACACTTCATCCATGGTGACCTCCTTACTGCCCGAGGTGATGTTGAGCAAGATGTGTCTGGCACCGCGTATATCATTGTCTTCCAGTAGTGGGCTATTGAGTGCCACATCAACCGCTTTTCGAGCGCGATCTGCACCCTCTGCTGAGGCGGTACCCATGATAGATACACCACTCTCACGCATGACCGTATTGACATCCTCAAAATCAACATTAACGTATCCTGCTACAGTGATAATTTCGGCAATTCCTTTGGAGGCTGTGGTCAAAATATTATCAGCATTGGCAAAAGCCTCCGAGACGGGCAGGTTGCCATAGATCTCACGCAATTTGTCATTTGATACAATGATCAGCGAGTCCACATTTTCCTTCAGTTCTTCCAGTCCATTGTGCGCTTGGTCTTTACGACGACGTCCTTCAAATTGGAACGGGACCGTGACAATCGCCACCGTGAGGATGCCCAGTTCTTTTGACGCTTTGGCAATGATCGGAGCGGCACCGGTTCCGGTTCCACCTCCCATACCTGCTGTAATAAAAAGCATCTTCGTTCCTCCTTCGATAAATTTGCGCACCTCCTCGATGCTTTCGATGCAGGCTTGCTTGCCTACTTGGGGCAAAGATCCCGCACCTCGACCCTCCGTAAGAGCTGGACCAAGTTGTATTTTGATCGGCACAGGGCTTAATTCCATGCTTTGGCTGTCTGTGTTGCAAATCGCAAAATCTACACCGACGATGCCTTGTTTGTACATATGTGTGACAGCATTGCAGCCACCTCCTCCGACGCCGACTACTTTGATGATTGACGGTTCCTCCATCGGTATGTCAAATTCCATAATTGTTGTGTTATAAATGTTCTAGAATCAGGTTTAACTTATTGTGCTTAGCTCAGTTCCGGATCATGCTCCGCCTCAAACCATTCTTTGGTTCGATCAATTGCTCTGTTCCAGAAACTTTGTCTTTTTCCATCCTCGCTCTCTGTGCCATCGGCATCTACTAGCTCACTTTCTTCTTCTTCCTTCGGATCGATCATTTCGATGGCAGATTCATACGTCCGAGTAGTCATGCCATGCTCCAGCAATCCAATGGCCGTAGCCCAAATAGGTGTTGCAATCTCGAGGGGATATCCATGTGCCAGTAGATCTACGGGGTAGCCCACTCTCGTTGGGATGCCCGTGTGATATTCGGAAAGCACATTAATATGCTTGAGTAGAGAACCACCTCCCGTGAGGACCAGCCCGCCGATCAGTTTCCTTTCGTAACCCGAACGCTTAAGCTCCCAGATTACATAGTCGAAAATCTCTTCCATCCGAGCCTGAATAATTAGGGCCAGGTTTTTCTCTGAAATCTCCTTCGGCTCACGTCCTTTCAGTCCAGGTATCGTGATGTTGCGACTATCATATACTTCGTCAGCTAGTGCAGAACCGAATTTAATCTTGAGTTTTTCCGCTTGCTCTGGCATAATCGTACAGCCCTCCTTAATGTCACGGGTTACGACATTTCCTCCAAACGGTATGACGGCCGTATGCCGAATAATGCCATCATGAAAGATGGTGAGGTCCGTTGTGCCTCCCCCAATATCGACCAGCGCAATTCCAGCTTTCTTCTCTTCGTCACTGAGGATAGATTGAGAACTAGCAATCGGTTCGAGAGTGAGATCAGCGACTTGCAGGCCCACTTTCTCGATGCAGCGCAAGATGTTATTTGATGCGGTAATCTGACCGGTGATGATATGAAAATTGGCTTCTAAGCGTATGCCAGACATGCCGATCGGATCCAGAATTCCTTGCTCGTTATCCACCGTAAATTCCTGAGGAATAACGTGCAGGATTTTATCTCCGGGAGGCAATACCAGGCGATACATGTCACGGATCAGTTTTTCAATATCTTCCTGCTCGATCTCATCATGAGCATTGTCGCGGGTCAATATGCCGCGATGTTTGAGACTCTTGATGTGCTGACCTGCGATGCCAACATGCACTGTCTTGACTTTTGCTTCCAGCTGCTTTTCGACCATGCCAATGGTCCCCCGGATAGCACGCACGGTCTTCTCAATATTTGAGATGACACCTCGCAGCACCCCTTCGGAGCTGATCTTGCCCAGGCCGAGTATCTCCATCTTGCCATACTCGTTCATCATGCCAGCAATCGCACAGACCTTTGTAGTACCTATGTCGATCGCTACCACCACGTCTTTGGGATTAAATTGATAAGGTTTCATATTGCTAGGTTTATTACTTTTTAAGCTTTCGATTTCTGTCGAGTCACGATCTGACCATTGTATTTGACGACAATCGCCTCGATTGTATTCCAGGCCATATTTTTGCCTGCGACTTTGAGAAATTTCTTGAGATTATTCAATTTGCGCTCGATGTCATTCCCTTTTCCGAACTCCACCCCAAAACTTCCGATGTTGCCGTACAGCACCAGCTCTTGATTTCCGTCAATGTGTATTGACTCCATCCATGCATTGAGAAAGGGGTCTTGTCGACTCGTATGCACCAAAGCATGCACCTGCTTCAACACATGATCGGTACTGTCCCAAGCAGTGTACTCAGGCACATTGCCGGTGACGACGGGTACCCGCGCTGAAAAATTTTGAGAGAGCGGCATGCGTACGCCGTCTTCATCCAAATAATACTTGTTGCCAAACTGATCCAGTATGCGGAACATCGGGGCTCGTTGCTGCAACTCGATATGCAGCTGATTATCACGATCAATAAATGCATGAGATTTTACGACAAAAGGCTCTTGATCTAAAAGTGATTCGATCTGATCAATCTCGATATCTTCGATTTTCGATCCTGCCAATCCGGATTCATAGGCCTTCAAAATGCGAGCTTCCAATTCTTCTACAGTCACTAAATCATTGCCATCGTTCAGATGGTTTATATCATAAATAACCGCTGAAATCTTGCCCTGCTCACGTGTCACGAATGACGTATAGATCAGCACAGATAGCAACAGCGCTAGCGTAAGCCATAAAAGTGACTGAGCGATCTGCGTCAACGATATATTTACCTTCTTAAACATTTAATATTTCTTCAACTATTCTTTCTGTTGCATCTGCATGGCCGAAACCCGCGATATTCCTTTCTAATTTTTTCAACTCAACATTGTCATGGATCACTTTCAACATTGTGGGAATCAGGTCGCTGATGGCCTCGGTATCGGTCACCAACAGAGCTGCATCCTTTTCGACAAGCACTTTGGCATTGCTGCTCTGATGGTCTTCAGCCACATTTGGCGAAGGAATCAGGATAGCAGCCTTAGCCAATATTGCCAACTCAGAGATGGTCATGGCCCCTGCTCGGCAGACCACCAGGTCGGCACAGGCATAAGCATAGTCCATTCGATCGACAAAAGCCATCGTCCGCACATTTGAAAGTTGTGATGTTTCCCCTAGAGAATATTCAGCATAATAGTGGCTGCCCGTCTGCCAGATGATCTGAATACGATCATCTTTTTGCAGTACTTGGCTCGCACCTCGCAACGCCTCATTTAAAGTCCTGGCGCCGAGGCTACCCCCGGTCACCAGGATCGTCTTCTTCCTGAGTTCAAGACTAAAATGATTAAGCGCTTTCTCGCGATCAGCCAGTGACAAGTCTGTGCGTACAGGATTTCCAGTGAGAACAATTTTCTCGCTTGGAAAGAAACGCTGCATGTCGGGGTATGCTACACAAATGCAGTCTACCCTTTTTGCCAGCCACTTATTGGTCAGCCCAGCATAGGAGTTTTGCTCTTGGATGAGCGTAGGGATCCGGGCCGCTGCTGCCATTCTCAGTAATGGACCGCTTGCGTACCCTCCCACTCCAATCGCCGCATCCGGTTTAAAACGCCGGATGATCGACCGAGACCTAACTAAACTGCTAATCAGCTTCAGTGGAAACATCAAATTTTTCCATGTCAAAGATCTTTGCAGGCCGCTTATCCAGAGGCCCTCTATTTCGTAGCCCGCTTTGGGCACTTTTTTCATCTCTAGTTTATCTCGGGCACCGACAAACAAAATCTCGGCATCGGGAACCCGCTTACACAGTGCATTGGCAATTGCAATGGCCGGAAAAACATGGCCGCCACTACCACCACCACTGATGATAAACCTCCTTTTCAATGTCAATTCGTTCTGGCCACCTCTAGCTGCGTCTCTTCAGAAAGGTGCTCGATGTACTTACTGACACTGAGTATGATTCCAAATGAGATACAGGTGAACAAAATCGAAGTACCCCCCATGCTTACCAATGGGAGGGTCAAACCGGTCGCCGGCACTAGATGTACCGACACTGCGATATGTGCAAAAGCCTGAAATACCAGACTCAAACACAGACCCATAGCCAGCATCGCCCCAAACGTTTTGGGACTGCGCGTGACCAAGCGGATGCAGCGAAACACCAAAAGCAAATAAAGCAGAACCACAAGTGCTCCACCCAATAGGCCATATTCTTCACAAATCAGGGCATAGATAAAATCAGCATAAGCCGATGGCAGATAGTTATTTTGAGTACTGCGTCCAGGGCCAACTCCAAACCACCCTCCTTCGACGATGGCCACTTTGGCTTGCTGGATCTGGTAGCCCCCCTCCGCATCATTAAAAAATTCATTGATGCGAGACGTCCAAGTGCTCACTCGCACGAAGTCTTCAAAGACATAGCCGATGGCGATGATCACTGCCAGCACGAAAATGCCGAGTACAATCAGCACAGAAATATATTTGAGGTCGATCCGACCGATAAACATCATGGTGAGACAAGTGAGAAATAGAATTACGGCACTTGACAAATCTGCGGGAGCAATCAGGGCACATATGATCAGTATGGGCACTATGATCGGAACGAAAGCGTCCCGAAAATCTTTGATCACCTCCTGTTTAAAGGCGATGGTGC
>CAJQNM010000153.1 GCA_905479665.1 uncultured Saprospiraceae bacterium | reverse complement strand
TCTGAATCGGCGGGAACTGCAAAAAAAATATTTCTTTTTTCCCTTCCAAGGTTTTGGTTTCGGTAGTTCTCCCACAATAATTCTGATTAATTCCAGCAGCCATTCTCGATCATCCGATTTAGGTCGGCAGCGCTTGGGCCCTGTTGTTCGGCGGTGAAATGTACATTATGCTGTAAAGGCTGGAGCTCGCTGATTAATGAGTAATCATTCTTCAAGACATTGCCGTTGCAATCAGCAATGGTCTACTGGCCGCTACTTTTGCTGTAATACAGCCTCAATCAGGCGCTCAAACTTTCTACTCATCTCCCTCGAGGAGCAAGAAAACCCCTGAGCCAAGACGGCAAAGCCATAAACCTCGTCACCCGGCATGTCCAGATAGCCAATGTAGCAACGTACTCCGTTGATCAATCCACTCTTGGCATAGACTCTTCCTTTTGTGGTTGAGCTCTTGAACATGTTCTTGAGTGTTCCATCTATTCCACCACGGGAGAGACTCGTACGCACTGCAGCATACCACTCTGGATCTTGGTAAATTCTTTGCAGTGCATCAGTCATGAAGCGACCACTCACCTGATTCTGCTGAGAGAGTCCGCTAAAGTCAGCATTTGATAGGACACGGGCTTCGACCCCAGCCTGCTGCCAAAATCCTTGCAGTGAGAATTCAGGTATGTCGTGTGACATTTTTTTACCCATGCATTCGGCATAAAGATTTACACTCTCACGGTTGGTAATGGTTACGAGTTCGGTGAGTGGAGGTGAGTGGGTGGTGTGAAAGACCAAACTTGTCTCCGGGCGATACAGATTGTAATGAGTAATGCCCTCTTGATCCGATGTGATGCCTCCCTCCTGCAATGCCGATCTAAAATGATGGACCAAAAAGGCAGCTGGATCTGGCAATGACCCCTTGATTGTGAAAATACTCGCTCCGGGTGGGATCGTGCCTTCTACATACGCATCAGGCTGAAATGCCGAGCCAAAGATATATGCCTGATCCCCAGACCCAGGTGCGCCGGTGATCACCCGGTTTTCCATGAAAAAATTGGGGACGGTAGGTTCAATGGCGGCCACCTTGGTTGCATCCCCCTGTTTGAGCCCCTGCTGGAAGCGCAAGAAATATAGATTGTCGTGCACGTTGAGCCCGTATGAGCCTGCCGCATAGTAGTTGCCCACGTCTTTGGTTGCCCAGGATGGAGGAACGCCTTCTCGACCAAAGAGGGAAGCGTCGGCAAGAATCTGTCCTTTTATTTCCGAAATACCTAGGCTGCGAGTGGCACCCACCCATTCTTGCAGGAGCTCTTCAAATGCCTGAGTACCTAAGTAACCACTCCCCAATGACGGATCACCACCTCCAGTGATCACTACATTCCCTTCTAAAACAGACCCAACAATCTGGCCCGTGTAGGACAATTCAGTCTCAAAACGGTAATCTGCTCCCAAAGTCTTTAGCGCGGCAGCGGTGGTAATGACCTTCAGGGTACTGGCCGGAGACACGATCATGCTCGGATTATGATCTGCCAGGGTGGTCTCATTTTGCAAATCTTGGATGACCACACTGATCTTGGCTGTGCGTAAATCAGGATCGGCAACGTAGTTCTCGACAATTTTTTCGATGGCAGAGCCCCCTTGGGCAACGATGGAAACACAATAGATCCAACAAAGAATACCACTAAGACTAAACTTGAGCGCACTTCGGAAAGTGCCATCTTCATAAAATGAGTCTATTTTGGAAGAGATTTGGTCACCTTTCGGAGTGCGCTCAAACTTCATCATTCAACCTCTGCATAGGCCAGGTGAAATAAAGCATCCCCTTTGTTCACCACGGGCGTGTTGTTATGGCCAATAATAAATCCGGGCCGAGTGGCTGTTACTGAGACTGATTCGGTACCATGTGGATTATGAATTTTCCCTAATGGCTCGCCCTTGACCACTGTGGTGCCCGATTTTTGACTCCAAATAAATATGCCGGAGCTGGTCGCACGTATCCAGGAGGTCCGCTTGAAGTGTCTCGCAGGAACCGGCGAGATTTCTCCATCGAGGTAGCCATTGGCAATCATAACTCGTCTGATACCTCGCATGGCGTTGTCTATAATAAATCCGTTTAGGCGCAAAGACTCACCACCCTCAAATACGATGATGGGTATTTTTCCATCTCGGGCGATCTTTCGCAAGGATTTAGGAATAAGTGCTTTCTCGATGATAACTGGCGCACCAAACTGCTGAGCTAGCTGATGTGCGTGCTCATCACTTGTGCTATATCTGATCTGCGGGTAGTTAAACCGATTATCGCCCCCGGTATGAAAATCCATGCCGAAGTCGACCAGTGGCAGTACATTTTTGCTCAAGATATGCGCTACCCTGGAGGCTACCGATCCTCGTGACGTACCCGGAAAACTGCGGTTCACATCTTTGCCATCTGGGACATGACGCGAAAAATTAATAAAACCGTAAATGTTGAGCACAGGAATTACTATGATATTGCCTGCTTTGATCTGCTCAAAGACACCTAGCTCAAGTGATTTTCGGATGATCTCAATACCGTTGATTTCATCTCCGTGCATACCGGCAAGAATCAACATGGTCGGTCCTGGTTCTGGCCCGCAGAAGATATGCGTCTTAAGAAAAAGCTTGGTAGCCGAAGGCAATTGACCTACGTCCAGATCAAATATTTCACTCGATCCCGGAGCAACGTCTTTGCCAAGAATGGTTAGTCCCGCTTTTCTTGACATCAGATTTTATTAAGGCGATAATTCTTACGCTTCTGCATTCTTCGCTCTAGATAACGCACGATCGATCCAGCTACGTCTATGCCTGTGTAGTTCTCGATCCCTTCGAGACCTGGCGAAGAATTGACTTCCAAAATGAGTGGTCCTCGTTCAGACCTCAATATATCTACTCCAGCTACATCAAGCCCCAAGATCCGACATACTTTACGACAAAGAAATTTTTCCTGCTCGGTTAGCTTTTCTATGGAGGCGGTGCCACCACGATGTAGATTGGACCGAAATTCACCTTCTAAGGCCTGACGTCTCATGGAGGCAATCACGTGGCCATCGACCAAAAGGGCCCGGATATCCGTACCGTTAGATTCCTCAACAAATTCTTGTACCAGCACTTTGTGTTTCATGCGTTGGAACGCCTCGATGGTGGAGGTCGCATTGTTCAGACTCTCAGACAAAATAACACCTAGCCCATGGGTGCTCTCTAGCAGCTTAATCACATTGGGAGATTTTACAAAGTCATCGATCAGCACAGAGTCAACCTGGATGAAGTTGGGAAACAAAGTCTTAGGCACATCTATCCCCTCTGCAGCCAAAATTTGGTAGCAGCGTAATTTATTGCGAGCTCTTAAAATGGCATCAGCCCGTGTCGTGCTGAAGAGGCCCATTTTTTCGAATTGCCGCACTACATTGGTGCCGGCCGTAGTGACTGAGGTTCCGATTCGTGGTATGACGGCATCATAATTTCTCAACAGCTCTCCCTGATAGGATACATTGAGTTTGCCTTTTTCGATGAGTAGGTCGCAAAGCAAGTGATCAATGACTTTGGCTTGATGGCCTGCACGGTAGCAAGCACGCAGTAAACTCCGCGTGGAATAAAGAGCAGGATTACGCGAGAGTATGAGTATGCGCATGATAGTGACTACAGGATTAACTTTATTTTCTCATATGAGGTTCCTTTCGGCAGGAGTAAAACCATCAATTATTAGGCCGAAAATGGAATGGAGTATATTACCGTCTGCAAGATACCTTGACAATGGAAATTAACAATAAGCGGACGATAAATGGTTGGGCTTTTTTTGATTGGGCAAATTCGGCGTACGCGTTAGTGATAACAACGGCCATTTTCCCCAACTACTACATCTCTCAAACGGACGATTTTATCAATGTGCTGGGCATGGAGATCAGCAACAGTTCGCTGTATGCGTTTTCTATTTCGGGAGCCTACTTGGTCACCAGCATGTTGCTTCCAGCCCTGTCAGGTATGGCAGATTACAGTGGGCGTAGACTATCATTCATGAAAATATTTACCTGGGTCGGCTCGATCAGCTGTATGTTGCTGTTCTTCTTCAAAGGTATGCCGCAGGTAGCGATTGGGTTGATCTTTTTTATGCTCGCAACGATTGGATTTGAAGGCGGCAAGGTTTTTTACAATTCCTATTTGCCTCTGATCACCAGTGAAGAAAGATACGACAGTGTGAGCGCACGGGGTTTTGCATTTGGGTACGTAGGGAGCGTCATTCTGCTGCTGGCAAATTTAACCATGCTGCTTCATCCAGAATGGTTTGGCCTGGCTGACCAGGGCATCGCAGCTCGCATCAGTTTTGTGATGGTGGGACTCTGGTGGATCGGATTTGCGCAGATACCTTTTCGAAGATTACCGACGGAACTCAAGCATAAAATCAATAAAGATATTTTAGGAAAGGGGCTTAAAGAAATCAGGAAAGTGTGGCGTGATTTGAAGCCGCAAAAGAATATTCGGCGGTTTTTGATTTCATTCTTTTGCTACAGCGCAGGGGTCCAAACAGTGATTTTTTTAGCGGCAACATTTGCAGAGAAAGAGCTGAGCTTTGGCTCCACTGAGCTCATCGTGGTTGTACTTATTTTGCAGATTGTCGCGATTGCAGGCGCCTACTTGTTTGCTTTTGTGTCAAAACACCTGGGCAACAAAGTGTCACTTATCTCCATGCTGGTTATTTGGATCATCATTTGTGTGCTGGCTTATCATGTCATCACAAAAATGCAGTTCTACGTAGTGGCGGGGCTGGTTGGGTTAGTCATGGGTGGCATCCAGGCGCTTTCTCGCTCTACCTATTCAAAACTAATCGATGAGCACAAAGAGGAGAGTACGTCCTACTTTTCTTTTTATGAGGTCTTGGAAAAATTGGCGATCGTTTTAGGCACCTTCAGTTTTGGGTTTATTGATCAAATCAGCGGGGGGATGCGCAATAGTGTACTGATGCTCGGTGTATATTTTTTGATCGGGATATTAATCTTACTTACCGTAAAAGGGATTGGACCCCGTAAACCTCAATTGACGTATTCATAACAGCCTATGTCAGGCTGCTGGAGATCTCTATCGTTGCCTTCCAGATCTCGGCGAATGCTTTGCAGCGGAAGGGCCATTTGCTCTGCAAGGGAGAGTGAATCTAAATGGAAGTCTGACTCACTTGCATCTACAAATAGAGGCTCTTCCCGCTTGTCTTCGATGCAGTCGATGCAATGATCAAAAAAGTCTGGCCAGGCTGTGGGATCGAGCAACTCATCTACGCGGACGATGCAATGGTCAAATCGATAATCGAAAAAATCCGGGTCATCGGGGACGGCATCGATGAGTGAGATTTCGTCTCTGCTGGAACCGGTGATGATGGAGTTTGCAAAATTGAGCGAGAGTCGTGCGGCCACAGGTTGATTACATACCAGTGGGTCATCGAGACAGGTAAAATTTGATGCCCGCAGGGCTTCCGTTGGAGTGCCATAATTGGCTAGCGTACAGTATTTAAAATTGTACCTGCCGCCAAGCGTGATGGTCACGTTGTTGCCACCACTCGAATGAAACAAACAATTTTCTGCGTTGATGGTGGCCCGATAGCCGAACAGACCACTGCTGCTGGTATTTTGGATCAGGCTATTGCGGATGTTTAGATCAGCCAGCGAATCCACGTAAATGCCGAGGGTCGAATTTTTGATAATTGCATGCTCAATTTCGTGACCACGACTCAAATCGTCAAGATGGATTCGTCCCCATTGTCCGCTGGTTTCCGAAAAATTATCTTCGAGGCGATCACCTTGTATCACTACGGGATCTTCTGCCGTGCCAGCGATATTTAATCGCCCATTTCGAAGAAAAAACAAGATACCATCACCGTATCGGGTTCCATCTGGTAGTCTGCCAAAACCACCGTGCACATATACTTGCGTGCCAGGAGGCATCGTCAAGGTACAGCTGTCAATGACCAAAACGCCGTACACTACATAGGGCCTTGGATCATCCCAAACCCATTCATTAAGATCGCACGTGATGAGTCTCTGCTCACCAGCTGCGGAGCGATTGGGGACGTAATTGGCGTTTTGGCCCCACGCTTCGAGGATCACTTCCTGCTGATTGCCATTGGTTTCAAAAACCACTCGTTCATTGATCACAAAGGGGCTTATTGAAAACGGTTCATCTGGGTCGACCGTGACTTCCATAAAAACCCAAATGCTGTCGTGAGGAGGAATTTCAATATCTAACAGGTCGTTACCCACCAGACCATCAACATTCATGCGGAAAAAATCTCGCTGCTGAGCGACGGATATTTTGCTGATGCGAATAAATTTGTCGTTGCGATTATGTACTCGAAAGCTGCGAGTTGCGCTGCCCACCGTTGTAAATACGGTGTCAAATGAAAGGGTGTCGTGCGAAAATTCTAGTTGCGAAGCACTGTCTTCGGTAAATTCGATCTTGGTGCAAGAGGAGGAGAAGTAGACCCAGCATCCTGCGATTGTAAATAGATAGGCCAGCCGTAGTGCCGAGCGTTTTGACATGTGCGCAAAAGTAATCATCCCAGTCTAAACGAAGAGGTTCAGACTTTCATCTATGGATCGCCAAAAATTAAAGTGCTCAGGTGCGCTCGATAAGACGGGAGCGTTCCGGACCATTTGATACATAAGTGATGGGAGTGCCTAAGTGAGCTTCCAATGCGAGGATGTAATTTTTAGCTGTAGCCGGAAGCGTGTCAAAGTCAGTGGCATCATGCAGAGACTGCTGCCATCCAGCATGATCTTCGAGGATGGGCACACAATTATTGTCATTCAGATCAAAGGGCAATTGATCCGTCTCTTGGCCTGTCGGCATTTTGTATTTGGTGGCGACTTTTATCGTCTCGAAGATATCCAGTACATCAATTTTAGTGAGCGCCAATTGAGTTACACCACTGAGCATGATGGTATATTTCAACTGAGGGATATCGATCCAACCGCAGCGCCGGGGTCGGCCTGTCGTTGCTCCAAATTCCTTGCCTTCTTTACGCAAGCGCTCTCCATCCTCATCGTGCAGCTCTGTGGGGAATGGACCACTCCCTACTCGCGTGCAGTATGCTTTTGCGATGCCGATCACCTCTCGGATTGTAGCGGGCGCCAAGCCAAGTCCAATACATACTCCAGCAGAAAGTGTGGTCGAAGATGTCACGAAGGGATAGGTGCCAAAATTTATGTCCAGCATACTTCCTTGTGCTCCTTCAGCCAGAATCTCTTTGCCCTGAGCAAGAGCGTCATTGAGGTAGTAGGCACAATCTACCGCCTCGAGAGATCGCAGTATATCCAGGCTCTCCATCCATTCGGCTTCTGCTTTTTGCAGATCGTAAGAAAATTCAGGATAGATCTTGAGTAGCCCGAGGTGCTTGTCTTTGAGTTCGTTGTACTTGCGCTCAAATCCAGATTCCAATATATCTCCGACGCGCAACCCATTGCGACCCGTCTTGTCCATGTAGGTCGGTCCGATGCCGCGAAGCGTCGAGCCAATTTTGTTTTTGCCTTTCGAAAGTTCGGAAGCCTGATCCAATAGGCGGTGCGTTGGGAGGATGAGGTGGGCTTTTTTAGAGACCAGCAAGCGGCCATCAGGATCCACCCCAGCGGCCTTGATTTCTTCAATTTCTGCTCGAAGTGTTATGGGATCAATCACGACGCCATTGCCAATCAAATTGATCAGGCCCTCTCGAAAGATCCCTGAGGGAATGGTATGCAATACAAACTTCTTGTCGTCAAAAATGAGCGTGTGACCGGCATTCGGTCCACCCTGAAATCGACAAATGAGGTCGTATTGCGGTGCTAGGTAATCGACAATCTTGCCTTTCCCCTCGTCGCCCCATTGAAGCCCTAAAAGTACGTCTACTGCCATGAAAGAAGTTCTCGCGATCCTTAAATAGATGAAGATAGGTTAAATACCGGATTCACAAGCGCCTTGACACTTCCCATAGAGATTTAATGAGTGCTGTGTCACCGAAAATTTAAGGACGTCTCCCATCACGTCTTTGATTTGTTGGATGCGGGGATCGCAAAATTCGAAGACGCGACCGCAATCCTCACAGATCAGATGATCATGCTGTTTGTAGCCAAATGACTTTTCGTACTGGGTAAGATTCTTACCAAACTGGTGTTTCTTGATCAGGTCGCAATTCGCCAGCAACTCTAGCGTATTATAGACTGTGGCCCGACTCACTCGGTAGTTTTTCGTTTTCATATGGATGTAGAGGGCCTCGGCATCAAAGTGATCCGTACGCTTGTAGATTTCCTCTAGAATGGTGAAGCGCTCGGACGTTTTCCGGAAGCCTTCACGCTCCAGGTGTCGGGAAAATTTCTCTTTGACCTGGTCGATCACCTGGTTCACTGCTTTCTCTTCCATGTTTATTGTGCCCGTGATACGTTAGAAATTCCATCGAGTCGCTTTAGTGCCTGGATGGCTTGATTCATCTGGTTTTTATTGGAAACTACCACACTGATCTTTCCCTCAAAGTAGCCCTCGTCACCTTTTATCGAAAAGGAGCGAATGTCTAAGCCCAGTTCGGTAGAAATGGCGGATGTAACACGCTTGATGACGCCCGGTCCGTCATCCACGCCAATAATCAAAAGGTCGACCACAAATACAGAGGCATTTTCACTCATCCAATCTGCCTCAAGGGTACGATAGCCATAACTGGACATGAGGTGGCGGGCATTGGGACAGGCGGTGCGATGTATTTTAAGTCCGTTGGCCCCCACGAAGGCAAAGATTTCATCACCCAAAACAGGCTTGCAACACGAAGCCAACTCGTACTTGTATTGATCAGCGGGCTCACCATTAATTGATATAGCCGACTGGGATATTTTAGTGGGAGCTTTTGGTTTGATCTCCTGGATTGGATTTTTTCGCTCAAACTG
Source organism: uncultured Saprospiraceae bacterium (assembly GCA_905479665.1). GTDB lineage: Bacteria > Bacteroidota > Bacteroidia > Chitinophagales > Saprospiraceae > CAJQNM01. The sequence goes on along the minus strand of CAJQNM010000153.1, from coordinate 782 downwards.
AAGTCGGCCACTTACGACCTCCAGGGTTTTAAGGTCCTGTAAATGGACTCTCGATTGATAAATCGCATAGTAGAGGTCGAGCCTATTCTTAAAATCGTAGTTTTTGGCAATTCCGTCTACATTGGCTTCGAAATCGACCTTCAGCTGCTTGAGTTTACGCTCCAAAGTCTCTTTACCCAGTTCACCAGATTTCCTTTTCTCGTCATTGATCGCATTCTTGATCTTGGTTTTGGCACGAGTGGTCACCACCATCTTGAGCCAGTTTTCGTTGGGTTTCTGGTTGCGACTCGTGGTGACACTCACTTGGTCACCACTGATGAGCTTGTAGCCCATGGGCACCAACTTATTGTTGACCTTGACAGCTGTGCAACGCTGGCCAACATCAGTATGGATGCTAAAGGCAAAGTCGAGTGCCGTTGCCCCCTTGGGTAATACTTTGAGATCGCCCTTGGGGGTATACACAAACACTTCTTCAGAGAAGAGATTGATCTTAAAATCGTTGATGAATTCTAACGGGTTCTTGTCACTCTCTTCCAGTAGCTCTCGGATGCCGTCGAGCCAATTTTCATAAAGATCTTGCTGGGAGGCGACCTCTTTGTATTTCCAGTGTGCAGCGAAGCCCCGCTCAGCAATTTGATCCATGCGCTCACTACGAATTTGTACCTCCACGTAGCGACCATAGGGTCCGATCACAGTGGTGTGCAGCGACTCATATCCATTGGATTTAGGTGTGGTAATCCAATCTTTCAGGCGCTCGGGTATGGGAGTGTGTACATCCGTGA
>CAJQNM010000152.1 GCA_905479665.1 uncultured Saprospiraceae bacterium | reverse complement strand
TTACAGAAGTACTTCCGCTCGATGCCTGGAACTATGGGTTGATCCGCTCCGAGCTAAATGATTTAAGTGGATCAGTTACCATCCGTCAAAATGAGTGGTCTGGAGACTACCCTTGGAATCTCGAGAGTGCTCCGATCGAACTCCAACTTTCGGGAGTGCAGATTCCAGAATGGAAGACAATTAATTCCGCCCCCATCCTGCCGGCTGCCTGGGGGTCCTATCGAGCCGACAAGACTTTAGAGAAAGAACGAATCACTTTGGTGCCGTATGGCTGTACGACTTTGAGGATTACGGAGTTTCCGGTGTATGACTTTGATTAACTAATAATTAATAGTGAATAGTTAATAACTAATAGTGAATAGTGAATAGTGAATAAATAATTAATGGTTAACAATGAAGCGCCTGGAATTTGATCGCAACACGATCTATGGTGACCATGACTGTGGAATGTAGTTAACTAATGGTAATAAGGTTAATAATTTAATTTAGTAATTAATAATTTGGTGGTTAATATTTAGCGATGAGCAAAAAATTGGTCTTTTTTGGATTCTTGATTATTTGTTTTATGGAGTGTGGTACCGATGTGAATGCTCAAGATGCGCTGCAAAAAATACAGGGCATCAATTATGCAGAGGTGAAAATCACAGATTCTTTCTGGCTCCCAAAAATTCAGGATGTAGCTCAAAATGCGATTGGCGTATGTGTCTACCAATCGGAGGTAGCTACTCCCCGCATCCGCAATTTTGAAAAAGTGGCTGCCGGAAAAGGAGAGCGACACGAAGGCATTTACTATGACGATAGCGATGTCTATAAGGCCCTGGAAGCCATCGCCTACTCTTTGCATACTGTGCCAGATGCCAAGCTTGAAGCAAAAGCCGATGAGTGGATCGACAAGATTGCCGCGGCACAACTCGCCGACGGCTATCTCAATACCTTCTTTACTCTGGAAGGTCTGGAAGACCGCTGGCAAGACATGGAAAAGCACGAAGCTTACTGTGCTGGCCACCTAATTGAGGCAGCTATCGCATACCACGAGGCGACCGGAAAGCGCAAGCTGCTCGATGTAGCCATCCGTTTGGCAGATCATCTCAACAAGGCACTACGCCTGGCGAACAAACCCTGGGTGGCAGGCCATCAGGAGATCGAACTGGCCCTGGTCAAATTGTATCGGACCACAGGCGACGAAAAATATCTTGACCTCTCAGAGTGGTTTCTGAAGCAACGAGGTCATGGACACGGAAAAGGGAAGATCTGGGATGAGTGGAACGATCCAGGATACTGTCAAGATGCCCTCCCGGTAAAGCAACAAACAGAAATAACCGGGCACGCCGTACGTGCCATGTACATGTATACGGGCATTGCCGATTTGGCCTCGATCACAGAAGATGAAGCATATTTACATACCATGCTCCAGGTATGGGAAGATGTGGTACATCGCAACACCTACGTGACCGGTGGCATCGGCGCCGCCGGAGGTAACGAGGGCTTCGATCGTGATTTTGTGCTGCCCAATGAAGACGCATACTGTGAGACTTGCGCTTCGGTTGGGATGGTATTTTGGAATCAGCGCATGAATTGGCTCACGGGTGAGGCCAAATACATCGACGTATTGGAGCGTAGCTTATACAATTCCGCCCTTGATGGTATTTCCCTCAGTGGAAAGCAATTTTTTTATCCCAATCCACTGGCGAGTAGTGGGCAACATAGCCGTAAAGATTGGTTTGGCACAGCTTGCTGTCCATCAAATATTTCGCGGTTGATCAGCTCTTTGGGAAATTATATTTATGGGAAAACCGACGAGGCTCTCTGGGTCAATCTATTTGTTGGGAGTGAAACCGAAGTCGAAATCTCCGGAATAAAAATGCAGGTTAGCATGGCTACTGAATATCCCCGCAAAAATTCCATTCGATTAAATCTCAACCCGTCTGAGCCAGTTACTGCAGCAGTGCATATCCGAATACCAGGGTGGGCCGGCAATGAAGTCCTTCCTGGCGATCTCTACACCTTTATGGATAAGACTGTGGAAAGACCGACCCTCCTTTTGGATGGCAATCCCTTTGAATATCAAGTCAAAAAAAGCTATGCCGTAATTACCAAAACATGGTCACCGAACTCCCAACTGGAGTGGATATTACCTATGAACCCTCGCTTGGTACAGAGCAGAGAGGAGGTCTTAGAAAATAAGAATCGTTTAGCGGTACAATATGGCCCCCTGATCTATTGCTTTGAAGAAGTGGACAACACTTTCGGCGTAGATAATATTTCGGTTCCAAAGAATATTCAATTTGAGATTACTCCTGGTATGGTCCTCGATGAACCCGTAGTAACGCTCACCTCAAGCACTGCGCAAGAGCAAAATATCACTGCGGTCCCTTACTATACATGGTGCAACCGAGGGAGCAATGCCATGAAGGTCTGGATCAACGTGGAGGAGCAATGATGACGATCACGTAAGGAGGGCCACTTTATTACATACAATGATATATTTTGCTATATTATAGCTGAGCGAAGCTATTGACTGACATTTTACTAATCAACCAAATGATCAATTATGAATCATTACTCGGCCACAATAATCGTAAGCGTCTTTTTACTCTGTATGGCGCTCTTTCCTTCCTGTAGTCCTCCGAGTGAGCCTGTGAAATTAGTGTTTGCCTTCGGTTCCGACGGAGAAGGTACAGTCAAAAACCTAATTGACGAATTCAACCTGGAACATCGTGGAGAGATCGAGGTAACTTGGAGGCAGGGATCAAGGTTCTCCAGTGCATTTTATGAGGAACTCCGCCTGGAATTTGAATCTGGTAACCCCGAGTTTGATGTGATCGGATCTGATGTCGTCTGGACCTCTGCATTTGCCTCTAACGGCTGGGTCCAAAATCTCACTAGTCATTTCCTAGCCAATAATGATCCGGTAAATTATTTGGAAATGGCCATGGAATCTGTCTCTTATCAGCATAAAATTTGGGGCATACCTTGGTACACAGATGCAGGAATGCTATACTACCGCAAAGACATTCTCAACGATTTAGGCATATCTTCTCCTCCCACCACCTGGCAGGATCTGATTGATGCAGCAAAAAAAGCACAAGCACAATCGAAGGTTAAATACGGTTATGTTTTTCAAGGCGCGGATTACGAGGGTGGAGTGACGAACATGTGTGAGTACATTTGGAATGCCAATGGCAGTGTCTTAATTGGTGATCTTAACATTGGGACTTCATTTGACACACCAGCAGATGACATGGCTGTTGTTACGATAAATAGTGCGGAGGCCCGAGCCGGATTGGCCGAGGTTGAGAAAATCATGAATGCTGGGGTAGTTCCAGAGAACATAAGCCAGTTTCGGGAGCAGGAGTCTTCTGATGCGTTTAAGAATGGTGATGCCCTTTTTATGAGGTCTTGGGCTACGGCATACGGAGAAATCATCGGTCCGAATAGTTCGCTATCTAAGGATCAAATTGGACTGACCACCATACCAAGAAGTAAGAAGGTATACTATCCTTACAGCTGCCTAGGGGGCTGGAATCTCATGATTAGTGCTTTTACCAATGAAGAAAAGACTGCAGCAGCCCTGAAATTCACTGATTTTCTAGCTGCTGAGGGTTCACAACGTTTTCGGGCCAAGGCGTCTGGTACATTGCCCACCCTACGATCAATCTATGAGGATCGCAGTTTTCTGAAAGAAGCCCCCGTTGTTGATTTTGCCAGGAGAGTGATACCAAGTTGCAAAGAGCGACCAAAGACTCCTCGCTACATGGAGATTTCCAGCCTGATGTCCGGCGTCTTCGCAAAACTAATTGGGGGTGAGCTCAGTGCCGATGAGGCCATCGAGGAACTTGAAAACGGTCTTGAGCAGGCAGTAGGTACGGCAGCGTTATGAAGTGCTAAGCTGGGTTATTATTGTTAACTGAAGTTTTGGGGGGTAATGCATTAATATTAATTATGCATCATTAACTATTAATTATACTATTAGCCCTATTAGCCCTTAGTTATTTGAACTATTTCCCCTGTTTCCTTTTCTTTCAAAATAATTTTAGTTTCTCCGCTGGGCATTTTCTCTTCTTTAATCAGCCAGTGTTTTTCATCGTATTCTTGTGGGCCGATTTTTTTCGCAGGTTGCTCATCGCCGCGCCAAAGGGGTAGATCTATCGGCTCCCATTTTTTCGATTTTGCCGAAAGGTAGCACGAGTCCATGATGGCATTGACAATATAGCCATCATAAAAGGTCTCCATTGGTGACATGCC
>CAJQNM010000151.1 GCA_905479665.1 uncultured Saprospiraceae bacterium | reverse complement strand
TAGCGCTCTAATCCCGAAAGTTGCAAAATCTTCAATTTTGCACTCAACTTTCGAGGATCCTCGAAAATTTAATCGAATCACAGATTCGAGATTTTCGGGACCAGCTGAGCTACGGGACTATTTGGATTGCGGAAACTGCTTTCAGTACCATCCTTCAAATCCGCTACAAACCACTGGAGCTGTGAGCGGGGCGCAAATATAGAATGTTTCTTGCGTTTTGAATAACCCAAGAGCCATTAAATATGCCTTTGGGCGTACTGTTCAAAATGTGTACGTGACAATTGAGTTACTGATTTTTACGGCTGAAGTTAAAACGGCCAACTTGGACTCCCTCAAGAACTAACTTGGATTATGAAAAACATCGAGATGAAAAAAGGACGGTTGCTTCAAGTTATATTTTGGGTATTGATCTTCGGAGGTGTTTCGTATGGACAAGTGAGCCAGAACATCAGAGGATCTGTGATCGATGGTGAATCTGAATATCCACTTATTGGGGCCACCATCCAAATGAGAGATCAGCCTGATGTGGCGGGCGTTGTCACGAACGAACTTGGTCATTTTCTGCTCGCTGAGGTTCCCCTGGGGAGGCAGGATCTTATCGTATCCTATCTGGGTTACGAAAAGGCGCACGTCCAGAATATTCTGGTCAATAGTGGCAAAGAAGTCTGGGTCGAAATTCGGATGGAGGAGCAAATCACAGCTCTTGGAGAGGTGGTTGTGCGATCCAACGCGGATCTACGGAAAACTGTTAATGACCTAGCTACGGTTAGCGCGCGCACCTTTTCGATGGAAGAAGCTGGTCGATACTCAGGTTCCTTTGGTGACCCTGCACGCATGGCACAGAATTATGCTGGTGTTAGTGGTGCTTCAGATGATCGTAACGATATTATCATCAGGGGCAACTCCCCCGTAGGAGTGCTCTGGCGTATGGAAGGGGTTGATATCCTATCTCCCAATCACTTTGCGACTCTTGGCACAACAGGTGGACCTGTGAGTCTACTCAATGTGAATAATCTTCAGAATAGTGATTTTCTGACCAGCGCATTTCCGGCTGAATATGGCAATGCTACCTCGGGGGTGTTTGACTTGCGATTGCGTAACGGCAATCGCGACAAATTCGAATTTTTAGGTCAGGTAGGTTTTAATGGATTTGAAGCGGGTGTCGAAGGCCCGTTGGGTATCACGGAAGGAAGCTCATTTATGATCAATGGAAGATACTCGACACTAGGCGTTTTTGCCGCCTTGGGGATTGATTTTGGGACGGGATCGGCTGTGCCTGAATACCAGGATCTGACTTTTAAAATCAATGTGCCTACTGAGAACGCCGGACAATTCGCTTTTTGGGGTTTTGGAGGAACGAGTGATATCTCATTTCTCGCTGAAGAGAATGGAGGAAATAATCTTTACAATGAAGATGATGAGAACACGAGTTTTTCGTCCAATAGTGCAACACTGGGGTTTACGCATACCTACTTTATAAATGATCACTCACTGACGAAGTTGAGTGTTACATATTCTTCTTCACTTATCGCAGGTCTGGTGGAAGAGTTTCAACCTGATCGAGATCTGTTCCAACGCGTTTACGAGCAAAATTTTGCTACGAAGAAGTATGGAGTGAATCTCAAATACAACAATAAGGTCAATGCCCGCAATCGCATCACCTTCGGAGCCAGCATGGATTTCAACCACCTTGATGTGATCGATAGTGTGCGCCAAGATGACGATAGCTTTAACAACAACATTGATTTCTCTGGAGGGATTAATCTATACCGTGCTTACTTCAACTTGCAGCACCGATTTTCAGATCGCTCGACCCTCAATTCTGGACTGCATAGTCAATACCTGACGCTGCAACAACGTATTTCGCTGGAGCCAAGACTAGGATACGAGTTTGAGTTGACCAGCAAGCATACTTTTACCCTGGGCGCGGGTCTCCATAGCCAGACACAGCCCATCCCTGTGTATGCACAGCGTCGTCTTGATGCACAAGGCAGAGTCGTACAATCGAACGAAAAGCTCGATTTCCTTAGAAGCGTACATTTTGCTGCAGGTTTGGATTGGCGATTGGCCACAAGCTGGCGTCTGAAGAGTGAAGTCTACTATCAGTACCTTTACCATGTTGCTGTAGATAAAGAGTCCTCCTCTTTTTCAATGATCAATACGGGTGCAGACTTTGGATTTCCAGATCGGGTGGGACTTGACAACGATGGCACCGGACGCAATTATGGTCTTGAGCTTACCTTGGAAAAGTTCTTTAGTCGAGGATTCTATTTTCTATCTACGGCCTCTATTTTTGATAGCAAGTACAGAGGCAGTGATGAAGTATTGCGGAATACTCTTTTCAATGGAAATTACGTAGCAAATCTTCTCATGGGCAAAGAGCTTTCTGTGTCTTCGAAGTTTACCTTGACCTTTGATGCTAAGATGACGTACTCCGGTGGACGCCGCTACACACCCTTTGACATTCCAACATCGATGCGCGAGAGCAGAGTTGTGCGGCGGCATGAATTGGCTTTTTCAGAGAAGCTGCCGGCCTATTTCAGGCCAGATCTGAAGATCGGCTTTCGGCTCAATGGATCGAAATCTACGCATACCTTTTTTGTAGATATGACCAACTTCATTGGTTATAAGAACGTGTTCGAAAGACGTCTTGATCTTGATACGGGATCATTTGATGATACCTTGCAACGCGGATTTTTCCCGGATGTCCGATATCAGATCATCTTTTAGAACCAGAGCCGTTCAATTTGTTCATGATTGGATCAAAGTGACAAGATTTGTGTCCAAATAAGTCACTTGAGAGACAGTGACTTAACCTGTTTTCACTATACCAATACTTCCAGTAGATCATAAGTGTTAAAAAAAAAATGTTAATTATTTTTAATGGAAGATTTTGCGAAAGTATTTGATAGACATACGCATAGATATATACATTATTTTTAATGTCAAATTAAGTGAGTAGTGCGACTGTAATCTTGTATGCAATAATTTATATTTGTCTTTCAGCTCGGTAGCTAAAGCGCTGCCAGCACTAAAGAACAATAAATGTAAAGACCTTAACTCTTTGATTCTGGGACGATTACGTTAGAACTAACTCAAGAATAATTCTCTCGTCTTTCTTCGACAGTATCCTGCTGTTTTTACATTACCAAGTTTGAGTATTTAATCAGGTCTCTGAAGGCCTGCAGTGTTTATATGTTAATGTATTTATTGAAAACCGAATTATTTAGTTAACCAAAACTAGAACTCATGAAAGAGACAATAGTTACTTCTATTACTTCTAGGCTTCGACAAACCATGCAGTGGGTGTTGAGTGGAGCTCTCGTCGTAGCAGTAGGTGCGTTTAGTTATGCGCAACCGAACTGTGTCGACCTGAACTCAGGGGTGGTGACGAACACGATGAACGAGGCGTTCTCGAGTCGTGCAGCCCTTGCGATGGCCACTCCGGCGGCATTTGGAGTTGAGTGTGCACCACTAACCGTCCGTATTGAAAATTCCCATGGCGGCCTCGTTCGATGGAACGATGGTCAAGGATTTGTCAATGGCATTGGCTCCGATCCAGCAACAATGATCGTCGATGCTTGTGCCTATGTAGGCCAAAAATTAAAGGTGACCTTCACTTGTACCGCTACCGGGGCAAGTTGCTGGTCATACTGGTCATTTAAGACTGGTGCGCCTGTCATCACTGGTCGTAGTTACACCCTTTGGTGTACGGATCCAGCAGTTGGTGATATCAAAGCGTACGAGGAAGTGTATGGCGTGCCCGCGGCATCTATACCTTGCCGTGGAGACCTTAATGCTGAATTTGTAGCTGACTGGGTGACCCCTATTGAATGTGATCCTGGGGTTCAGGATACTGCCAAAGTGGTCCTTAGGGAGTATCAGGCATTTGAT
>CAJQNM010000150.1 GCA_905479665.1 uncultured Saprospiraceae bacterium | reverse complement strand
ATCATTTAAAAAGTATGCTTTGACCAACCCCGAGACACTTGCACCACGAATGACTTTCCCATTATGTGGAGACAATTCGGTTAGTCCAACCCCACTTTGGCGAGGGCAGGCTGAAATGTATGCCCGCGCACGTGCATACATTCCTTTGAGTTATAGGCATAAATAAAAATAGAAGATATGAATAAAACAACAATTTTCGGAACTATAAAAATCTTGCTCTTCCTTGCCCTCGTATTTGTAATCAGCTGTAAATCCAATGAAACTTCAACTGATGCCTTTAAACCCGATGTTGTTCTCCAATGGAACGAAAAAATAATGGAGCTGGCAATTGAAAAGGATGGACTTCTCACTTTAAACGGAGTTCGAACAGAGGCCATGACTAATGTAGCTGTTCACAATGCTTTAAATGCAATTAAACCCACATATACATTTTACAAATATTCAGGCAACCAACCTAAAGCTAACCCAATTGTAGCTTCATCTCAGGCTGCATTTGAGGTGGCGAAATTAAGTTTTCCTGAAAGTGAATCGGAACTTAAAAATCTCCTTGATAAATTCATTAAAAATATTCCAGATGGTGAGTCAAAGAAACTTGGCATTGAGTTGGGCAAGAAAACAGCCTCCGAAATTCTAAAAATTAGAAATTCGGATAGTTGGGATGGCGAAGCAGACTACACCTGGCATCCAATGGCACCTGGTGTTTATGCAGAGTTCAATGAACATTCTGGAACGCCAGAAGGATTTATTTTTGGTTCAGGTTGGGCAGCTGCAACTCCCTTTATGCTTTCAAGTCAACATCAATTTCGTTCTCCTGCTCCGCCGGAAATAAATAGTCAGGATTACACGAAGGCTTTTAATGAAGTAAAAGATTATGGCAGCACTGAAAGTAAGGTTCGCACAAAAGATCAGTCCCACTATGCCATGTGGTGGAAGGATTTTGTCGAGAAATCACATAATCGTTTGGCAAGAGAGCTTATAATAAAAGAAGGATTAAATCTATGGGAAGCCACAAGATTGATGGCTTTACTTAATATGACAGCTTATGATGCTTACATAAATGTTTTCGACAACAAATTCCATTACAATCATTGGCGACCATACACAGCTATTAGATGGGCATCAAATGATGGAAATCCCGATACAGAAGAAGACAAAAAATGGAATAACTTACACAAACACACCTACGCGTTCCCTTCATATCCGTCTGCACACGGAACTGCAAGTTCTGCAGCTATGAGAGTATTATCGTATACACTCGGTACAGGAGATGAATATACCTTTACAATGACTACAGAAGAAGTAGAAAGTGCTGGGCCATTTTCAGAAAAGGTAAAGATGGATCCACCTTCTCGCTCATTCAACTCGTTTTCAGAAGCAGGATTTGAAGCTTCCATTTCCAGAATATATTTAGGTATTCACTTCAGGTATGATTCAGATGAAGGTCATCGCTTAGGTAATGCTATTGGTGATTATGCAAATGAAAATTTTCTAACAGAACTTGAAGTAGATAAAAAATAACTATGCCTAATAATGTGTATGTCGATCAGTGCTCCCGAAAGGTCGCACCGCCGCATACACGAGCCGCTGAACAAACCCTCTTGATTTTCACCTCTTAACCCACTGAATTTCACTCTTATGGATTGATTTTTGATCTCATATTTGGCATATCTTAAACTGTTTGTTGATTCGACAAATTCTTGAATCTGGATTGGTAGCAAATACTGCTGATGTTTGTCTTATTCTCCAAAAATATTTTTGTAGCTCAGTCCGGGTTTCTAGGGGGCCGTTACACACCCTACAAGTATTTCATTCTCAGTACTTTTACTGATATGAGTGGTAACCATTCAAGGCACACACAAGCGATAATGACAGCATACCCTATCGGGATACGCTGCATCTCGCCAAACCGTTACTTGCCACTAAAATGAACGAGATAAAGAGGTAACAAAACCAAAAAAAAATGACACATATATTAAAATATATTAAGTACATTGATAAATAAACATACTCTTATTATGAAAGAAGCACTTATACCTTTAGTATTACTACTGGCATTTATTGAGATAGGTCTCTGCCAGGAAAAGATGGAAATCGAAGGGGCAATCATCATCAATAACTCGGAAGATGCGTCTCCAGCACTTGGTACGATACGTTTTAATTCAACAACGAATGACTTTGAGGGCTGGAATAGTGTGGCATGGGTGTCACTGACCGGCATTCAATATGAGATAGGCGAGATGACAGATCAGGACGGTAATTCCTATCCAACTGTTACAATTGGTACACAGGAATGGATGGCCACAAATCTTAGTACCACAACCTATCGAAATGGTAATCCTATTGTATTAATAGACAATGACGCCGCTGGTAATACTGCTTGGAGTACCGCAAATTATGGAGCATATGCAGTCTATGACACCACGGGCACTGGATATTCATTTGACCTTGAAAGATTTGGCTACTTATACAACTGGTATGCAGTAAATGATATTATAGGACTATGTCCAGTAGGCTGGCACGAACCTACAGATGCTGAATGGACAACTTTGACGGATTTCCTGGGAGCTGCAGCGGGAGGTAAAATGAAA
>CAJQNM010000149.1 GCA_905479665.1 uncultured Saprospiraceae bacterium | reverse complement strand
TAAACTAAAAAAACCCGCGGGACCATTCGATCCCACGGGGGTAAGCCCTAAAACTGCTATTAAACGAATATGAAAAACGTCTTCTCTACTTTTTCGCAGTGGCGATGTCCTGGTATTTAGGATATTCCTGGACCCGCAGATGCGAGTTTCTGTAGTTGATGGTCACTTGGTAGTGTTTGAAATATTCCTGACCCAAAATACCGTGCAAACTTGCTTTTTTACCGGGCTGGTTAAATGGCTCCAGATTATGTCCACGGATGAATATTCCGTTGACAGGTAAATCAGCAATGGTAAGCGTATGCTCTTTTCCGAGCAGCACTGCTTCCCCCTCGGCCGAGATCCTTTTCAGTAGTTGTTTCGAGATAAAGCAATTGCTTAAGCTACTGATCAGTCCAACCTTGATTTCGCGATTTTGAAACACGGCAGTTACCACGGGAATATCATTTTCGAAGGTCAAATCGAGGACGTGCTCGCTGTCTTCCGGTACTTGTGCAAAAGATCTGGAGTACAGCAGGTCGGAATTTTGCATGTCAAAGGTAACGGATCCTCCCGCAAAAATGTCGTTGCCAATCACGCCCAAGATGACTCGATTATCACCATCCTTGATCATGTGGCTCAGATCGCCGACCATGCTCCGGTTGAAAATATGATCGGTGCAGGTAATCACAACTTGGGCACTGGTATTGCCGACTTTGGTGGATTTACCGAATACCATGCGTGACTCTTTTTTTGGACCAGATTCAAAGTGATCTTGATTCAAGATCAAGCCACTGAACCCATTCTCAAAAAAGAGCTGACCATGCTGACCGTTAACGACCGCACTTACGGCGATTCGGCTGCGCACCACCTCAAAGGGTATGGCACAAGGCGCGACGATCGACTGTGTCTCCACGCTTACCTGTGCATGCACCGGGATGGGCGCTAGCATTCCTGCTCCAAGTACCAGGAGCATAAAAAGGAAAACGTAGGATAAACGAAAACGTCGAAGGTTTTTGCAAAATTTTGCGTTACTGAATTCCTGATCTTCTACTGCCTTTAAAGCAGAGAAGCTTCTTGTTTGATTATACATAATATTGACTTTAAAAGGTTTGAATAAATAACTATTCTAAAAGATTGAATGAGTTTAGTCTTTGGGTCTTCTTGTTTATCCTATTTATTACTTCAGCATTTCTAGTTGTTAAGGGGCCAGCAAATAATAAGTTTCTGACTTAGACGACGTTATTTTTAATTTAGACAAGGCATAAAAAATAAGCATAGTGGGGCTATGTGAATTTTTTATGACGAAGTATAAATTCAAAAGAACCAGTGTAAATCGGGAAGTTATTCTTTAGTGGTCCCTAAGCAAGTTTGGTCATGAGTCTTGTGTAAACTGCAATGTGTTACCCCCGTAAGAAAAAATGTACGGTACCGAACTCCGCTATCGGGTGGTGCCAGAATGCAAAAGCAAAGGGCTGCCCGAAGACAGCCCATTGCTTTTATCATCTATGGAACCTGATCTATGGGTGCAGAACCTGACACAAGGGTAGGTCCGGATCCATTCCGGACTGGCGTAATAAGTCTCAGGTATAGGACCTGGGTTTATGAGTACGGAATCTGAGAGCAAGTGTTGCAAATGCCAGAAGAATTTTCAGTGGATGTATTGCTCTCGATATTACCATGCTGATCATGGATGGCCTTGATGTGCTGCCGAAAAAGATTGGCCCCTTCGATCTATGTTCAAGACCAATCTGTGATTGATTCTGCCTTGGGTTTTTGCCAACGCAATTCAGGTGAACTATGCCGGTCGCAATGGAGAAGGGAGGTAGGCGCGGATCTATTCCGCACTCGCTTCAATCGATTGTCTTAACGATAGATGGAATGACCGTCCCCACTTCCTCGGTTCCATTGATATAGTCATGGCCCAGCAATGCTGCTGCGGTCTTAGCGATTTGATTCTGCCAAAGTTGCATGGGCTCCTTGATCTCGCCTCGCGCAGCGATGCCAGGTCCTATGGCCGCAATCCATATCGCATTTGAGCCCTCATAGGTCTTGCCGTGGCTCTTCCACTCGGGCGCAGGAGAATGTCCTCGACCGTGATCAGTGGTGATCAGCATCGTGGTTTTCCCCTGGTAAAATGAATCCGACTGCAAATAATCCCACAATTGCCCAATCCACTCGTCGGTCTGACGGGCCGACTTCAGGTGGTGATCGTAGCGACCATCGTGGGCAAAATCATCCGTCTCGCCATAGGAAATATAGACCACCTTGGGATGCTCCCGCTTCATGTATTCCAGCGCATAGTGGTGAGTGAAAAAATCCAATCGTACCGCAGACCATGGACTTGGTACAGAGGATTGAATTTCGTTGAGAAACAATTCGCGATCGCCCAAAATCCCAAATGTGCTATCGGCATTTTCAAAACCTGCATTGACAGGTATGCCACTGCGGGGCTCATTGATGATGTACGGAAATACATCCCAAGATGCAAATGCGGCCACCTTGCCGGCAAATTGTTTTTTCTTATTAAGCCATTCCAGCACGGTCTCATTTGGGTTCCACACTTTGTCGTTGCTGGTGATGTTCGGATCACTAAAACCAGTCAGTATTTCATTGTAGCCGGGGTACGAAAACCAGAAAAAATTGGTCAGGTTTACCTTGTTGTCATGACGTCGGTTGCCATACAGTTCGCCATGCTCGGCCACAGTATTCCAAATCCAGGGCATCAATTTGGTTCGGGCCACTTGGGGATCTGGATGTGAAAACCTGCTCAGCATATCGCTCGTGTCTGTGCAGAATCGCTCATCGAGAATCAAACTATCCACAGCGCCGCCAAAGAGTTCTTCCCAGCGCAAACCATCGAGGGTGATCAGCACCAGATTGTCACTCGTTTGTGCAGGCAGAAGAGCCGAGAACATGAGAAGGCCTATGATGAGCATGTTATGGGTTTTCATGGCGATTGTATTTTGTACTTGATCAGATCTGGATTCAAGATAAAGAAGGCAACCTAGGATAGGTAGCACACTCTTGAAATACCATGGAATGCTAGAAAATGAATGCTGCCTAGTGTAAGTGCCATATTAAAGTATTGGTCTCGTTGAGCCTATTACCCTAGAATTATGTGTGATTTTACACCTTTACCATGCAAAAATGTGTGATTTTACACTTTTTGATACCTTAATATGATTTTTGAACGGAGTATCACGGATGATTTGGTTCGTTGGCAAGCACGAGTAGACCGGAAGCCACTCTTAGTCATGGGTGCCCGCCAGATCGGTAAGACGACTGCCGTTCGTCGTTTTGGAGAGCGATATTTTGAAGATGTCGCGTACTTCAATCTTGAAAAATCCCCTGAACTTTACGAGTTTTTTACCACGACCAAAGATCCTGTGCGCATTGTAGAAATTCAGTTTTTCTTCAGCTTATGGAAGGAAACATTAATCCGATACCTGCTGCTTTTTTCAATCCGCTCACTGAAGTATTCAACCAATTTATGATCAAGGGAGGCGCATGCCAGAGGCGGCCCAAAAATATGTCATCACCAAAGACCTGAGCGAGATGATTTTCCTTCGATAGTCTGACACTGGATGGTGATCTGTTAAATATCCCCTTTTTCCTTGCCGATCATGTTTTGGATTTAAGTAGAAAAGCAATGGGGATCAATGTGCGGACAAATGGTGAGCCCACTGGGGAAGG
>CAJQNM010000148.1 GCA_905479665.1 uncultured Saprospiraceae bacterium | reverse complement strand
AATCTCTTCCTTCTCAGGCCCTTCTTTAAGCTCTACGTAGTCTATATACCAGGGCTTCACTAGATTAAGCGCAGCTGTAAATATTGTAAATTCATCCATGCAACAAAACTACGAAACCCATTAAATACGACTAAGAGCCATCAATATGCTAATTTGATCTGTCCCATATCCTCCTACCCCATAATTCAACATATAGTGGTTCTCGGAAAAAGCTTCATCGGCGTTAAGTATCTCTTGAAAACACAATGTTGAGTCAACACACATCGTGAAGGAATCACCATATATAAGTACAACTTTTTTATCCTTTACTGCTTTCATATCATAATGCTGATATGAGTTGTGATGGAAAAAACCCGTCCAACCTAGTAGTGAATCCGGTTTCGTGACATTAAAACCATTGCGACGAAATAGATAGTTAAGCTTCCAATAGTCATCACTTAAAAAATCTTGATTCCTGTGCGGAATGTACTTTGCATATAAGGCAGGATCTCGCAGTTCCTCAAAAGCGGGGTTATCACTAAACAAAATCTTTCTGAAGGCGCACTCACTGACACCAAACATGATCAAAGTAGAAACAAGGACAAGGGCAATATTTATTATCAGGCCCTTTTGATTGTCAAACCCTACCACGGATTCTCCATCGTTTCCCTGGTGAAATTTTCATTTCTACTTACAAACTGAGATCCTTCTTTCCGATCTATATGGTAAGATTTCCTACGGCCAAAAAATCTATAAAACAGTGAAATGGGCACCAAAAAAAGGGCGTATATTATTGTCAAAATGATATTTGGCATGATGAATCCAAGTAGTGTGCCTAATCTAAACCAACCCCTTTCAATCAGAGTGGCTAACCTTTCTGAAAGTAAGGCTACAACTCCAATTCCTAGAGCGAAGTACGACAACTCGCTTGATTTCAGCCACATACCCAGCAATGAAAAACCAATGATAAGTACAAGTATTGTCTTGTATGGTGGATTTTTTTTCTCCATTAAAAAAGAGTATAAATAAAGGGCGCAATAGAACTACCTCCTCCAAATACAATCAAAATTCCAAGCAGCAATAAAACTGCAATCATTGGTATCAACCAATATTTCTTTCTCTCTTTGAGAAATCCAAATAGATCTTTTAGAAAGTCCATACCTAGTCTAAATTAATAGTTTGTTTTTTGTCCCATTTTGGTTGGTCTGCCTTCAGATATATATAGTCGTTAATCACTAGAACATCTATTTCAGTGTTCATAAAGCAATGATAGGCATCCTCCGGGGAGCATACAATTGGTTCTCCCCTTACATTAAACGAAGTATTTATCAAGAGGCCATAACCTGTCAAACGCTTGAATTGTTCAATCAACTTGTAGTATCTGCTATTCATCTTCTCAGAAACACTTTGGACGCGTGCTGAAAAATCCAGGTGTGTCACCGCTTGGATATCCGACCTTTGGCTGTACAACCTCGTCCACATATCCGAAGATGCTGTGGGGTCTTGTTTTTTTCGTCGACGCTTATGCACTGGTGCTACAAGGAGCATGTATGGTGACTTCTGTTCTAGATCAAAATACTCTTGCTGATCCTCTTCTAAAACAGAAGGGGCAAAAGGTCGAAAAGTTTCCCGATACTTAACTTTTAGATTTATTCTTTTTTGCATCTCTTGATCTCTTGGATCTGCAAGGATGCTTCTATTTCCTAGTGCACGTGGGCCAAACTCCATTCTTCCTTGAAACCAACCTATTATCTTACCTGAAGCAATTTGTTCTGCGGTTAGCTTAACCAACTCATCGATGTCGTGATGTCTTGTTGCCACCGCCTTGTTTTTTCGGTTCATCCCCTGGACCTCTTTGTCCGAAAAATATGGCCCAAGAAAGGCTCCCTTCATAGTGTCCAGGTCGTCGCTATTTGTACCTAGCTGTCTTTTTTGCCCAAAGTAAATATGATGAGCAGCCAGTGCAGCCCCTAAGGCTCCACCTGCATCCCCTGCGGCAGGTTGTACGTATATCTCTGTAAAAATTTGTTCTCTAACCAAAACTCCATTTGCCACACAGTTTAGTGCGACACCACCAGCCATACAAAGATGGTCTAGTCCAGTTAGTCTTTTAGCTTCGTGTGCCATTTTGAGCACAATCTCCTCTATCACTTTCTGGGCTGCAAGCGCTAGATTGCAATGCTTTTGCTCCAGTGCACTTTCCTCCTCACGCCTAGGAAAACCGAAGAGTGTTTCCCAGCGCTTTTCCGGTACCATTCGTAAGCCGGTAGCATACGTAAAGAAATTCTGATCAAGCCAAATTGAACCATCTTCATCAATCTTTACTAGTGTACTCTTGATGACCTCGATGAATTTATTTGTTTGAGGATCTTCTACTATGCCATATGGAGCTAGTCCCATCAATTTGTACTCGCCGGAGTTGACCCTAAATCCCAAGTAGTAAGTAAATGACGAGTACAATAGTCCAACCGAGTGGGGGAAATGAAGCTCTTTGATGGACTTGATTGATTCATTACTCCCAACGGAAATGGAGGCGGTACACCATTCACCTACTCCATCGATGGTCAATATTGCAGCCTCCTCATAAGGACTAGCGTAAAAAGCACTTGCAGCATGAGCTAAGTGGTGTTCTGTAAACAGTAATTTTAGATTCTTCTTGTCAATTTTTTGGATCGACGAAAGCTCGTCCTTGATTCTCTTTTTTAGAAACATCTTTTCCCCCAGCCAAACCGGAATTGACTTCAAAAACGAACGAAGCCCCTTCGGGGCACAAGCATAGTAGGTTTCAAGAAGTCTTTCGAACTTAAGTAATGGTTTGTCATAAAACACCACAGCATCCAACTCATCAATAGTGTATCCTCCTTCCTCAAGACAGTAGATAACTGCGTGTGTAGGAAAGTCCGCACAATGCTTTTGGCGAGTGAACCTCTCTTCCTGAGCCGCTGCCACGATCTCTCCATTCACCACCAAAGCAGCTGCGCTATCGTGATA
This sequence comes from uncultured Saprospiraceae bacterium, assembly GCA_905479665.1. Lineage (GTDB taxonomy): Bacteria > Bacteroidota > Bacteroidia > Chitinophagales > Saprospiraceae > CAJQNM01. The sequence continues at coordinate 5,869 of CAJQNM010000148.1, read as the reverse complement.
GAATGCTGAAAGTCCAAGTATCTTCATTCGTCATTAAAGATCGCATATTTTGCACACTAATATGCAGCTATACTACAGCGCATAAAGTTTCTATTCACCAGAGTAAGGATGCAGCCGCGATCTATGCTATCAAAATAATTCGAGCGAGCTTTGCTAGAAAGAAAATGGCGAGACATAAGCGAGGGGAGATATTTCCCATACTCCAAACAGTTGAGACCCCTGGCGAGTACACCAAGACTGTGTCCTCCTCTCATCTCCACCTAAAGGATGCTTTAGAAAATACGATCAAGTTGTAGATTTTACGAAGTGATAAGTAGACTTATATTAGTTGGAATTATGTTCATGCTCTTGCTCGAAGAGGGCATCTCCCAACAAGTAAGTTTGCAGATCTGCGTGAAGGATAGCATTACAACCAATGAGCTTGTATTCTCAAGTGTTTGGATTCAAAGAACTCGAACTGGTGAATTAACAGGCCTGCAAGGATGTGCAACACTGAAGGGAATAGAGCCTGAAGATACAATTGAGGTTTCCTATATGGGCTATGAACCCCAATTGATATTTGGACTTGATCTGTTGAAAAAAAGTCTTGAAATTGGACTGGTTCCAAAATCTTTTGACTTGGCCTCAGTTGTTGTATTGCCGCCCCCTGAACGTGGGGGAAGAAGGCTGGTGAAGAAAACAATCAAAAGAATAGATCAGAACTATATTCAGCGCAGAGTGAGCAGAGAAGGCAGGTACACAGAAATCACTGAGGACGAATCAGTAGGAGTGGTGGAAGCCAGCCAGGCTTGGATCTTAGCTCAGCAGCAAGCGTACCCACAGAGAAATTATGTGAGGCGAGCGTTCAGGGAATTTTGGCAAAACAATTTAGATGCCAGCTATGGAGAGTCAAGTAGGTTGGCCCCAAAGATTTTTAGAAATTACAATAGCCAATACTTCAAGTATTATACAAGTCTTGACGAAAAATGTGCAATTAGAGCAGCTCGCTATTACACTGGAGAAAAAAGGAAGGCAAGCCCTCTAATGATGGAAGGCCCACTAAATTTACTGTCACTGGATAAGGTTAAGTACCAGACCGATTGCTTAGATCCCCGGCTTGTATCTAAATACACGTATAATTTTACGTCTAGTGTAGTGTTTCAGGAAGATACGTGCTATATGGTGTCTTTTAAACCAAAAAAATATACAAAGAGACTAAAAATGCCATGGGGATCTAAGCCCAGGTTTCCGATACTTGCTGGACATATCTATATTTCCAAAGCAACATTAACAATTCTCCGTATCGAATATGAACTGCATGATGTATCAGATCAATATGCAATAGGAGAACCTTGGCAAGAGTATCCTTTGAGTTGCAGGGTGCAGGTTATTTACCGAAAATTGAAAAATGGGTTTGCTGCAGATAGAATTGAAGTTGTCCAAAGGATTCTTTTTGAAGATGTGGTATATAATATTACACGCAAATTGGAGCTACTAGGACCTTCTGGTAATTTTGGAAATGTTCCGGGAATCATTGCAGAAATTAGAGATGGATTTCCGTACAAATTGAGGACTCTAAAGGTGCCCGAAATGCAGAATGTAGATTGGAATCAATTCATTGGTGATGGCAGCTTAGAAACCCTTGGTATTGATTGGGCTAATAATTGACTCACGTTTCGATAGTAACTAACTGCTAGTACAGCAAGGCGTGTTTGTTACCATTTTTGCATTGCTCGCGCCTGCCCAAACAAAAATGACGCCAGACACTATCGTCTTAAACCCCTGCTATCCCAGGGCACCACCCTGGGCTATACAATATGCCGCTTGCCTCAGACGGGCTTCCCTACTGACAAGCTGGGATAATTTCAAAACTCGCAGGTATGGAACCTGCGCAAAGGGTTCGTGCGACTACTACCTGGGTCCGGATCCATTCCGGACAACTTGGATTAATCTTAGGTCTTCCACCAACCCTACCAGGTTCCTCAATCCACTCGATCAGATTCTTGAGATGGCATGCCGGGCGATCGAGACGCAAACGACTGGTGTCTTTTCAGGATCTTCTTACTTGGAAACCTCCACCTAACTAAGACCAACACGGTTGAGATCCAGGTAGAGAGTAGGCATAAATCACTTGGATGGACAAGACTTAGCAATCATATATCTATCTTAGCAGATATGAGTCATTTTGTTGTTTCTGCTCGCAAGTACCGGCCGCAAAAATTTGCGGAGGTGGTGGGGCAGGAAAGTGTCACTCAAACGCTCAAAAATGCGTTTAAGAACGACAGCCTTGCTCATGCTTTCCTTTTTTGTGGCCCGCGTGGCGTCGGAAAGACCTCTTGCGCACGCATCTTGGCCAAGGCTCTCAACTGTACCAACCGCAGTGAGGACAATGAACCTTGTGGCAATTGCGATTCATGCGATTCTTTCAATCGGAATGCTTCGCTAAACATCATAGAACTAGATGCCGCATCAAATAATTCCGTAGAGCACATTCGTACGCTCAATGAGCAAGTGCGATTTCAACCCCAAGAGGGGACCTCAAAAGTTTTCATCATTGATGAGGTTCACATGCTATCTACGGCTGCTTTCAATGCATTCTTGAAAACACTGGAAGAGCCTCCGCCGTACGCCTACTTCATTTTGGCGACCACGGAAAAGCATAAAATTATCCCAACCATCCTTTCGCGTTGTCAGATTTTTGATTTCCGCCGCATTGGCACCAGCGACATGGTCACTCATCTTGCTGCCATTTGCAAGCAAGAAGGTATCGTAGCGGAAGAGGAAGCGCTGCATACGATCGCTAGCAAAGCAGACGGCGCCTTGCGAGACGGCCTCTCCCTTTTTGATAAAATTGTCAGTTTTAGTGGTAAGCATATTTCCTATCAGGATGTCGTAACCAATCTTAATCTGCTCGATTACGATTACTTCTTTCGTCTTATCGACAAGATACTCCTGGAAGATACTCCTGCCGTACTTGACATCTTTGGAGAAGTCGTGACTGGTGGCTTTGAAGGCGATGCATTGCTGGTTGGGTTGGCACAACATGTACGCAATCTGCTGGTGAGCAAGCATTCCTCCATCGCACATTTGCTCGATCTGGCACAGTCTCAACAGCAACGGTACCGAGATCAGTCTAAAGTCGTTGGGGAGCCTTTTTTGATGGCAGCTCTAGAGGTGCTTAATGACAGCGATATAAATTATCGTCTCGCCAAAAATAAGAGACTACACGTTGAGCTGGCTCTGATCAAATTGACGCACCTGAATCGGAGAGTGGAGGTGCCAGGGGGCAGAAAGGAAGAAATTGAAAAGGAGAGGCTGCCTCAGAAAAATAGCAAGCAAGAGGTGATTCAGCCCACTGTTGATGCGGTGCAGCCGGAAAGCACCGTGGCCGCAGGTCACTCTCAAGTGCGCACCGACGAGGTGCAAAATACCCATGCCGAAGGTGCAGCTCCCGAAGCAATCTCTGACGCGGAGGTGGTGGCAGAAGGAGCTGCGGATCAAGCCGCTCCAGCGGGAATCAGCGCGATCGGTTTGGGATCACTCAATGATTTGGTCGCATCTGTACGGACCGAGCAACTCAAGAATCAAGAAGCTGTTTCTAAGGTCATCTCGATCGACGATGTGCAGAACTCCTGGAACAACTACATGGAGCTGCAGCAATCACCCACGGTGAGAGCAGTAATGGAGAAAACCGAACTGCTCGTCAAGAACAATACCATAGTCGGTATGGTGGGCTCGACGGTTTCGAAAAACGTGATTTTACAGGAAAATGCGCTGATTGAAAAACTTCGCGAAGATTTGGGTGTTAATCGCTTAAGCATCTCCATTGAGATTGACCCAACACAGCTCTCAGATGCGCCGAAAATTTTAACCACAAAAGAAAAGTTTGAATATTTCTGCTCAGTCAATCCACTCTTTGAGGAGTTTAAAGAGAAATTCGGACTCAAGATAAACCACCACTAATTCTTCTTAGTCATGAGCCAGTCAGGACTTTGGTATTTGCAAAACATCGATGCTACATCAATATTTTGCCCCCAGAAAATGGAATCGGATCCCGACTCACACAAGACCGATGTTTGGAAAAAAGGGCAATCGATCTACATGCCTGAAGATGCTGCCGATAAGATCTACTTTATCCGACAAGGGCGGGTAAAGATCTTTGCCCAAAGTGAAGGAGAGAAAGAAGTGATTAAAGCCGTGTTGGGAGTGGGTGAGATTTTTGGGGAGCTGGCGCTGGTGAGTGACCAAACCAGAAGGGACCAAGCGGTAGCCATGGAAGAAACACATCTGTGCGTGGTCGAAAAAGAAGCCATCAATAGCCTATTCCCAAATCGGAACGGATTGCAAAAGCTATTTCTCAATCTATTTGGTGCGCGCATCCTGGAAATGGAGAATCGGCTGGAGTCCTTGGTATTCAAGGATTCGCGCAGTCGGATTGTAGATTTTCTTCTGGAGTTGGCCGCCAAAAGAGGGGAGCGAGTTGGTTATGAAACGGTCGTCCGTAAATTTCTTACCCATCAGGAGATTGCTAATCTCACGGCTACTTCACGTCAGACGGTCACGACCGTTTTAAACGACTTACGCAACAAAGAAATCATCAAATTTGACCGACGTCGTTTGCTCATCCGTGACAAGGAAAAACTAAGTGCTGAGCTTCTGGAAGTCTCTCCGTAATGTATCAACTCATTAAGCCTCTTCTTTTTCGTCTCGACGCAGAGAAGGCCCATCATCTTGTCACCGGTCAATTGTCGTGGGCTACTCAGAACAGATTGATCAGAAATTTCATCTCCAAAGTCTGGAGCTTTGAGCATCCCAATCTAGAGCGGGAGGTCATGGGGCTCTCGTTCAGAAACCCCGTCGGGCTAGCTGCTGGGTTTGACAAAGATGCCAGGTATCTCCAAGGCATGTCTGCGCTCGGTTTTGGTTTTCTGGAAATAGGTACGGTGACTCCTGTTGGTCAAGATGGAAATCCTAAGCCCAGGTTATTCCGTCTGCCGGCAGATGCTGCACTGATAAACCGGATGGGATTTAATAATCAAGGGCTACCAGGGATACGCGCTCGCCTCGAAGAGAAGCCGGCTGACCTGATTGTCGGAGGCAATATTGGCAAGAACAAAGCCACACCCAATGAGCAAGCAGTAGATGACTACCTGACCTGCTTTGATCATTTGCATCCATATGTCGATTACTTTGTGGTCAATGTAAGCTCCCCAAATACCCCTGGCCTTCGCAATCTGCAAGACCGCGAGCCTCTCACACGAATTTTGGGAGCGCTCAGCAATCACAATCAAAAACGTACTGTCGCCCGTCCGATCCTCTTGAAAATAGCTCCCGATCTCAGTGATGAGCAGATTCTGGAGACCATCGAAATCGTTCGTGAGCAAGGACTGCAGGGCATTGTGGCTACCAACACTACCATCTCCCGAGAAAATCTTAAAACGCCCTGGGCTCAGGTTAAAAACATTGGCGCTGGCGGACTGAGTGGTGCGCCCTTACGCAATCGCTCGACAGCAGTCGTCAAACTGATTCGTAATGCGGCTCCAGATGCCTTCGTGATTATCGGAGTAGGAGGCATCATGTCGGCCCAAGATGCTCGGGAAAAAATCGAAGCTGGGGCAGATTTACTGCAAATTTATTCCGGATTGGTCTATCGTGGTCCTGCTTTGGTGAAGGAGATCAAGAGGGAATTGAGCTCTGAGCTCTGAGCCTTGAGCCATGAGTAATGAGCCTTGAGCTCTGAGTAATGAGCCATGAGCCATGAGCCTTGAGCGATTCCCAAGCCAGCGATGGGAGCGTGCTGAGGAAGGATTGGCAAGCGGTTTTTGTTGAGCTTCTTTACCATTTGCCCCTTCTTGGCCATTTTCACATCGCAGATCCCTCGGCTTCGCTC
>CAJQNM010000147.1 GCA_905479665.1 uncultured Saprospiraceae bacterium | reverse complement strand
GCCGGGCGTCTTGAATTGGCTAAGGAATACATGGGCGTGTCATGTCCCACCTATGTGGATTTTGATCAAATGCTTGCGGAAGCAAAGCCTGACTTGCTCATAGTGACGACCATGGATTCAACACATCATGAATTCATCATTAAAGGTCTCGAAGCAGGCATCGAAGTCATTACGGAAAAGCCCCTTACCACAGATCATGAAAAGTGTCAAGCCATCATCGATGCAGAGGTAAATGCTGCCAAACCCATCATCGTTGGATTCAATTATCGTTGGTCACCACATTCAACTCGAATCAAAGAACTACTGGCCAAGAATGAAATCGGTAATCTTGTATCGGTTGATTTTAATTGGATTCTCAACGTGCATCATGGAGCGTCTTATTTTCGCAGGTGGCATGGCGAGATGGATAAAGGCGGCTCGCTCTGGGTTCACAAAGCTACTCACCATTTTGATTTGCTCAATTGGTGGATCGATTCAGATCCCGTCGAAGTAAGTGCTTATGGATCTCTTGAGCATTACGGAAGCAATAATGATTTTCGTGGAGCCAATTGCCGCAATTGCGCATACACCGACAAATGCAAATTTTACTGGGATATCACGAAGAGTAAGCGTGATACTGCGCTCTATGTTGACAATGAAAAATACGACGGATATATCCGTGACAATTGCTTGTGGCGTCATGACATTGACATTTTCGACAAGATGTCTGCACAAATAAAATACGCCAACGGCGTCCTAGTCAATTATTCACTGACGACTTATTCTCCCTACGAGGGCTATCGTATTGCCTTCAATGGCAAGGAGGGCCGGATGGAATCCTGGGAAGATATTCCTTGGCGGGAACAAGAAGCAATAGACCAGGCAGAACTGCACGCGCAGGAGATGAAGCAAGACGCTGAGGCTGAACCAGAGAATTTCCATGAAATAATGGTGATGAAGAATTTTGAAGACTATGAGATGATCAAAGTGCCCATGTCTAAAGGAGGGCATGGTGGTGGCGACGTGAGGCTCCAGGATCGAATATTCAAAAATCGTTCTGCTCCAGATCCTCTTCGACATACGGCTGGTAGTCGCGATGGCGCAATGTCCATTTTGATTGGGATCGCTGCCCGCCATAGCATCGCCGAAAACCGACCTGTACGGATAGATGAGTTGACAACTCTTGAGCCTCAGGCGGTCAGAATGCGTTAAGTGCACCTATCAAACAAAAAGAATCTCTGATGAAGAAATTGCTCCCTATTTGCGTAGTACTACTCGCAGCAAATAGTTCACTCTCATGCCAAGACATCAAACCGGAGGAGACCGAAATATGGGAGCCAGAACCAGTACTTGTCGTGCCAGGTAAGACTGACCGTGAGGCCCCGTCTGATGCCATTGTGCTTTATGACGGCAGTACTACCGATGCGTGGCTTCATGCTGACGGCCGCAATGTGGAGTGGACTCCCGAGGGCGATGCGCTGGTTGTCAAAGCAAAATCGGGGAGCATCATAACCAAGGATCATTTTGGGAGCATGCAGCTCCATCTCGAATGGCGCACCCCGGCGGTGGTAGAGGGAGAAAGCCAAGGGCGAGGAAATAGTGGAGTGTATCTCCAGGGCAAATATGAAGTGCAAATCCTCGACAGCTATGATAATCGCACGTACAGTAATGGTCAGGCAGGTTCGGTCTACAAGCAAGCCATCCCGCTCGCCAATGCGATGCGCGGCCCTGGTCAGTGGCAGACCTATGACATCATCTATCATGCACCTACCTTTGCCTCAGATGATACGTACGAAACGCCTCCCTATGTGACGGTTATTCACAATGGCGTGGTGGTACAAAACCACACTGAGATAAAGGGCACTACCGAATATATTGGAGCACCCAAGGTAGCGAAGCATGGTGATGGCCCAATCCTTCTGCAGGATCATCGTAACCCCACAGCTTTTCGCAATATTTGGCTTAGGAAGCTGTAGCCTTCCCGAAACGAATTCTCATTCTTTCCGGACGAATTCTCACTCCCTGCATTCACTCGCTTTTCTATTGGGTTTCTGAGATGAGTGTGACCCTATTATTGCATCATGAAACAATTACAAAATATTGTCATGATGCCAAAGAGCTTAATATGCGGTGTTGTACTTGCTAGTGCAATTGGTCTGATCAGTTCATGCTCACTGCATGAACCTAGAGATCTGCAAATCGATCAAACCCACCAGACCTATCTCGAAGAAATCCGACTCGGAGATGGGGTCCCCTTAGATCTGACCATAAATTTAAGATGGAAGGTCAAAGACAGACGGAATTTTTCACGTCAGTTTACCAACATTGATACCTACCATCAGAAAATTCTAATTCCACGTTCGCAAGAAATTGTCGCCACATTATCTAATCAATTCCTTAGCGTAGACTCCGTTTTTGGCAGCCAGCGTCAAGCCTATTTAGCAAGGATCAAAAACGACCTGAACACAGGTCTGGAAGATGGCTTGGTCTCCATGAAGGAGGTGATCATTGCCCAGGTCCGTTTTCCCGATGCATACACCATGGCCAAGGAAGACATCGGCATGCGCAATCAGGAACTTGCTCACATTCAGGAGCAGAACAAAGTAGATCTCGCCCAGGCCGAAGCCGATCGCAAACGGACGGAGGCAAGCAATAAGATCCGCATCGCGCAAGCAGAGGCCGATGGAAAACTGGAAAAGATTCAGACGCAAATGGAAAAAGATCGCAGAGCCATCGCTCTTGCTCGGGCAGAGACGGATCGTCAAGTCGAAAAAATGAAAACGGATGCCGAGTCTGAACGCAGATTGGTGCTTGCCAAAGCCGAGCTCGCCAAACAAAGAGATCTAAAAAATCTAGAACTAGAAAAACGTCGAGAAATTGATCAAGTAGGTCTGACTAAAGTAGCCAATGAAAATCAATTGTTGCACGAACAGCAAATGCAACTGGCGAAGCTCTGTACCGAAAATCCAATCTATGCCAGCTTTCTAGTAAATCGAGAACTGGCCGGTCAAGTAGAAATTGCCGTACTACCCACGGGCACGGATCCAAATGTCTTTAAAGACCTCTTGCATCACAACATGCCGTCGCATCGAAAAATCGGCACAATGTCATCTCCAATAGAGACTAAGGGCGACTCGAAATAGCCAACCATAAATCGAATAAAATCTGACAGGCCCATAGTCGGTGTCAGGAAGAAAATTAATTAAAACAAATAATATAATTATGAAACGTATCATCATTGCAATCGCAGCCCTCCTCATCCTTGAGTCACCATCAGCCATCGCCGACCAGCCACCGTATGAGGAAGGCACCATGCTCAATGTATTCGCTCCCAGTGGTCTTAAATTACGGTCCTTCCCAAATCGCAATGGAGATGTCCTTGACGTTGTCGAGTATGGCGACCAGGTCAAAGTGCTCAACACTTTTGATTTTACCAGCGACAAATCCGAACGGATTGACTGGATCGATGGTCACTGGATACTAGTCGAATTTGGTGGCGTAGCGGGATATTTATTTGACGGCTACCTCAGCTCTATGCCTTTCCCGGGAAGTCGTGATGAAATGCTACTCGATGGCTACTCTTACGCATACACATTGGGGCAGTACATGGAACAACATCATCAAATAGAGACGCTCATCGATTCCTCAAATACAAATCTCTCTTATATCCTTACGGATGGAACATCAGTACATCAAAAAATAGTAGAAGATTATTGGATTGTT
>CAJQNM010000146.1 GCA_905479665.1 uncultured Saprospiraceae bacterium | reverse complement strand
GAGCTGGTCATCGGGATAGTACTTAGGACCGTGAGGCAATCGAGCAATGATAAACTCTAGCAGGCGGTCTGTATTTTGTGATTTCAGGGCAGATATCGGGAAAAACTCCGCAAAGGAAAATCGATCCTGCCAGGCCGTCAGAGCCTGTAAAATTTCATCCGTGGAGTGTTGGTCTACCTTGTTGAGAACTAAGAAGACGGGGACTGTCAGTTTCTCCAATTTACGCAGCAATGTTTGTTCCTCTGGATAGACCTCGTTGGGTGTCGTCATGAACAACATGAGATCAGCATCCGTAAAGCTACCATGGACATAGCGATTCATTTTCTCATGCAAGCGATAGGATGTCTCATCAATGAAGCCTGGAGTATCTGAAAAAACGATCTGATGCGTGTCGGTAGTGAGAATTCCATGAATGCGATGACGGGTCGTTTGGGGCTTGGGTGAAATGATGCTCAAAGGCTCGCCCAGCAATGCATTCAGCAAAGTGGATTTTCCCACGTTGGGATTTCCGATGATGTTGACAAATCCAGACTTAAAGGAAGAGGTCAAAGCAGACTTATTTTATTCATTGAGCTTTCTCATTAGGGGAGTTGCATAGATCGATGTTGCAAGGACATTTCCAGTTGCAGCACCAAGTTGGCTGGCTTAAAAGATCTCCAATTTGGAATTTGCAAAGCCGGTCCCAAATGCACGTAGTGGTCGATCTGGGTAGAGATCATCTCATCATAGACCTGATCTAGCACATTGAGAAAAGCAATGTATCCACCCGTATTTAAGATGTCCTCATACCATTCTTCATAGTAGCAATTATCTGATCCATGAAAATTTAGCACATGGTCCATCACCACGATAAATTTTTGGACCCCCTCTTTAACCAGTGAATCGATCACATTTTGCTTGAGAAAAAGAACGTCGTTGGCTAGACAGTCGTTCCACTCACCAATGAGCTCAATAATGGCCAATTGCTCTTCGTAGTCGGCAAATAGGATCTTTCCATACAAGGTCGACGAGCCGAATTCATCCCACTGCGGATGTATAAAGTAGTTATACACTTTATTCGTATAACGGAATTCATCGTAGACCCGTCCAAAATGTGGCGACTTCTGGTCTTCGGCAGAGACGTATGCGTCTCTCCATAAATAATGTGGCTCAATGTTGTGCATCTGAAAATGCTTCCTGGAAATTTACAGTAAATTCAAGCATGAAGCTAGCAAAACACACTCACTTCCTCTTTTGTTCAGACCATAAAACGCATGGGTGCGCATCTTAATTACAGGTCCTGAGTGTTCTGGCAAAACTACCCTGGCTAAGGATGTGTCAAAAGGTCTTGCGGGGCGATACATCCCGGAAATTGCCAGGCCATACTTGACGCTAACAGAGGGTAAATATTCATTTGCAGATCTTGAGTACTTGGCTCAACAGCAATATGCAATCGAGCAGCTGAATACTCCTTTCCACAATTCGGTGATGGTTTACGACACGGGTGCATTGGTTCTCAAAATCTGGGCTGCCGAGGTATTTGGACGGACATTAGAACAACCCTCTGATCTCGCCAGTCGATACGATCTTGTCATCCTTTGTCAGCCAGAAATACCTTGGGAGCCCGATGTGCTTCGCGAGAACCCGAGCGACCGGAGTCGACTCGCCGAGCTTTATGAACAAGAACTAGAACAGAATCACAGCCTTTGGATATCTGTGAATGGACCGGCAGAGGCTCGTCTCGCGCAAGTAATGTGGTTTTATCAGGAAAACAAATAGTAACTTTGTCATCACTCTATGTGGGGTGCCGGAAATTTGAATCCCGGCTGAGATTATACCCATTGTTGCTACAAGCAGCAGGAACCTGCCCGGATAATGCCGGGAAGGGACGAGATCTACAACCACTATGAGTCATTGTTGTACCTAAAAAAGAGTTCAATATGATTCGTTTTTTCGGGGCTCTATTGGCCCTTTCAGTATCGTACGTTGCAGTAGCCCAAGTGCAGCTGAGCGTAGAGGTTCTCGATTTGAGCGGCAAGCCCCTTGTTGGTGCAGCGGTTCTGTCCGCGTCGAGCCAGTGCGCTGCAGACAGCAATGGTCGCTGTGTCTTACATCTGCCTGAGGGGTCTCATCAGATCAAAGTGCAAAGTCTGGGATATCGACCAGAGGACAGGCAGGTCGAAGTGGTCACATCGGGGCAGCAAGTAGTTTTTCGACTTGAGCAAGAGCGCTATGATCTGGAGGAAATTGAGCTTATCGCTTCTTGGATCGACGAAGATGAGCCTTTCACACATAGGTCTCTCGATGCAGAGGAGATCAATCGTGCTAATATCGGTGTAGATGTGCCTTACTTATTGCAGTGGCTTCCGGGGGCAGTGGTATCATCAGATGCCGGCACCGGCATCGGGTACACTGGCTATCGCATACGGGGTAGTGATCCAAGTCGTATCAATGTAACGATCGATGGGATTCCCTTAAATGACAGTGAATCGCAAGGAGTGTTTTGGGTGAATATGCCTGATTTTGCGAGTGCGGTAGATGGGATCCAGGTACAACGAGGAGTGGGTACATCAACCAATGGAGCCGGTGCATTTGGAGGCTCGATCAGCCTTCAGACCAAAGATGGAAGTCCCGAAGCCTATGCTAGAATCGATGCGTCGCTCGGATCCTTTGCCACCCGACGCGCAGCCATTTCATTTGGCTCAGGACGGCTGAATAATTCTTTGAGTATTGATGGTCGGGCTTCATTGATCCGTTCTGAGGGGTACATCGATCGGGGTTCATCAGATCTGCATTCGTTCATGCTTTCGGCAAACTATCTGGGAGATAGATCTTCTTTCAAGCTAAACGCATTTTCTGGGAATGAAGTCACCTATCAGGCCTGGAATGGAGTGCCCGTGCAGTACATCAATGATCGCAATCTACGCACGACGAATACTGTGGGGCAGCGGGGAGATGGAACATTCCACCCGGATGAGGTAGACAACTATCGACAGACACATGTGCATGGCACCTGGCGCCAACAGTTTTCCAAGCAACTGTATGGCACTGTAGGGCTGCACTATACCAAAGGCCGTGGCTATTTTGAACAATTTCGGGTGGCCGACGATCTTGCAGATTATGGTCTCGAGGCTGGCGAGACAACGACTTCCGACCTGATACGCCGACGCTGGCTGGACAATGACTTTGCTGGGCTCATCTTCACGCTGCGCAAAGATGGTGATGGACCACTCGACTGGCAGATTGGAGGAGGGTACAACCACTATCTGGGAGATCATTTCGGTGAGGTGATTTGGGCAGAAGCTCTGGCAAATAATGCGAATGATCAAGAATATTATCGCAATGATGCCTCCAAAAAAGATCTAAATCTTTACTCCCAGGCGACCTATCGGCTCGGCAGCTATGCGCTTTTTGCGGATCTGCAATGGAGGCAATTGAACTATCAATTTAGCGGATTCAATCGGGCGCTTGAGAGTGCTGAGCAGTCAGTCGATTTGGGATTTTTTAATCCCAAGATTGGATTCACTGGAAAAACAAAGTTTTTCGATTGGTACTACTCTTTTGCGGTGGGCCATCGTGAGCCCAATCGCGACGACTATGTGAATTCGTCGCCCATAAGTAGGCCTCAGCCAGAAGTGCTGCTCGATCACGAATTAGGTATTCGATTTGGAGCGCTTTCCCTCAACGGCTTTTTTATGTCGTATCGAGACCAATTGGTGCTCACTGGGGCAATCAATGATGTGGGTGAATACATCCGGCAAAATGTTCCGGAGAGCTACCGCATCGGGCTTGAGGTCGATGGCAAGCTAAAATTTGGCTCAGCCATGACCCTGATGGGCAATGCTTCGATTAGCTCCAATAAGATTCGCGACTATGTGGAGTATGTGGATGATTGGGATACCGGAGTGCAGCTCGCCATTCCACGGGGTAATGCTGATATTTCGTTTTCTCCAGCTGCCATTGCTTATTTGGGAGCAGCTTACGATCTGCTGCCAGCCAAAAAGAGCTCGCTACTACTCATCTGGCATCATAAATATGTGGGAAGTCAGTATCTCGATAACAGTGGCTCGGCAGAATCGCAAATAGAGGGCTACTACTATTCGGATTTTGAGGCGGTTCTGAGTGTACCAGGTCGAAAGTTGAAAAACCTGCAGGTCAAATTGCAGGTTCGTAATATTTTTTCCGCAGATCTGGTGACCAATGGCTGGATCTATCGCTACAAATCGGCTGGATATGATGGTCGAAGTGATGATCCACACACCAGACTAGAGCGAAACGGACTATACAATTTGACCGGTCTGTATCCACAGGCATTTAGAAATGTGTTGCTGGGAGTCGTACTCGACTTTTAGAAATTGTACGTCAAACCACCCCGAAGTGACCAGGGGGGTTGAAGTGTGTTGCCTTCCTCCAGGATATTATAAAGAACATAAATTTCGGAGGAAAACTGACCACCAGAGGTATATCCTGCGCCGAGGTAAAAGTTGTTTTCGATGAACGTCTCCAGTGCGGGTACGCCACCAGCTCGCAGGACGGGAGTTTTGTCACTCGCTACCTCGTATTCGGCATGTGCAAAGATGTTGTAAAATGCCTTGTAACGCGCAAACAATCCACCAGAGATCTCGATCGGGTTGAACTTGTATACTCTTAGGTCAGTTCCCAGCGTACGTAAATGTTGATAGGCCACCCCGATGCGAGGACCTACTGAGAGGTTATCTAATAACTTATATCCAATCATCGGATAGAGTGCGATCAGGAATGTACTCTGACTATTGAAGGATTGGAATCCCAATCCGGCACTACCGCCGTACCATAGATTGGATTTGAATTGGTTTTCTTTTGCCGGAGTACTGCGCTGTGCGAATGACGCAGTCAGTACACTCGAGGAGAGGAGGAGTAGTAGCGTGAATCTTTTAACGTTCATTTTTCTTTCGGTTTTGACGATCGAGATCGTCATTAATGCACGGAATATATAACGGTAACGTTTCCCATTGGTTCTAGCATTATGATTCTGCTGTTAAACATCCATTAAATATTGTACTGAGAGAAGGTATTTTTTTCAGATGCAATTGACTTTTCTTAAATCAATTTACACCAAAGAATCAAATGAGAAGGATTTTCTCTGTGTGGGATTGGTCTTTTAAGTCTCAGGCTCCACGCTGTCGGGCAAGACATGCCGTCATGGCGTTTTGCTCCGCTCTAGTGAGGTTTGAGTTGTCAATTACAACGGCATCTTCAGCGACTCGGAGTGGGCTGTCTAGACGGTTGGAATCTATTTCATCACGACTCCGCAGGTTGTCTTCAATATCTCCCCAGGTCAAATCCCGCAGCAGGTTCTTTGCTTGCAGTTCTTCGTAGCGGCGTTTTGTACGCACTTTCTGATCAGCGGTAAGGAAGAGTTTGAGTTGAGCATCCGGAAAGACCACGGTACCAATGTCTCGACCATCCATCACCACCCCGGATGTACGTCCCTGTTCACGCTGTATGAGCACTAGTTTTTTCCGCACAGCACTAATACTTGCTACTTGGCTCACATGATGATTGACTTCTTGAGACCTCAGCTCACTGTCCAGTTGCCGCCCATTGAGATACAAGAGGGTTGAGGCAGCGCTGTTATTCTCGAGCTGTAAATCGATGTCTTCAAGAAGGACTTTTACTGTGTCCTCGTCTTGTATATTGATTTTGTGCTCCAGAAAATGATAGGTAACCGCTCGATACATCGCTCCCGAGTCGATATGCTTGTATTGAAATTCCTGCGCTAGGCTACGAGCCAAAGTGCTCTTGCCACAGGAGGAGTGACCATCTATTGCAATGATGATCTGTCCCATTTTCAACACCTGCTAATATTCATCCTCGTTGAAAAGAAAATCATCTTTGCGTGGATAGTCGGGCCAGATGTCTACGATCGACTCGTAGACCTCTCCTTCATCTTCCATTTCTTGAAGATTTTCGATGACCTCTAGTGGAGCACCCGATCTGACGCAATAGTCAATGAGTTCATCCCGGGTTGCGGGCCACGGGGCATCCTCAAGTTTGTGTGCTAATTCAAGTGTCCAATACATATAAATCTAAGTAAAAGTGATGTCAAAAATTTCGCAAAACTATTAAATCATGCGAATTGTCCAAATCATTGTTTTGTTACAACGATAGAAGCAAATTCGCGTCGCAAAAGTTCCCCCTAAAGAAGGAATAATGGAGGCAGGTAAAACATTGTCAAAGAATCAACATGGCATCCCCATAACTAAAGAAGCGATATTTCTCCTTGATCGCAACTTGATAGGCTTCCATGATCAACTCGTATCCTCCAAAAGCACATACCATAATCAACAAGCTCGACTTCGAGAGATGAAAATTAGTAATCATCGAGTTGGCAATATGGAATTGAAATGGCGGGTAGATAAATAAGTTGGTCCAACCACTCGCTTGCTTTAACAGGCCCTCTGCCGATACTCCTGACTCAATGGTTCGCATCGATGTAGTTCCTACGCCACAAATCTTACGATTGCCCTTCTTAGCCTTATTTACGATGTCGACCGCTGGGTTGGTAATCTCAAAAAATTCGGCATCCATCTTGTGCTTTGAGAGATCCTCCACATCAATGCTTCGGAAGGTTCCGAGCCCCACATGCAGCGTGATTTCGGCAAAATCAATACCCTTCAGCTCCATCCGCTTCATCATCTCACGGCTGAAGTGTAAACCTGCAGTCGGAGCGGCCACTGCTCCAATATTTTTAGCGTATACGGTCTGATAGCGTTCGATGTCTATGGCCTCGGCATCGCGCTCCATATACTTGGGTAGAGGAGTGTTGCCCAACGTGTAGAGCATCTCTCGAAACTCTTCGTCAGACCCCTCGTAGAAGAAACGGATCGTCCGCCCGCGCGAGGTCGTATTGTCTACGACTTCAGCCACCATCACATCTTGGTCGTCTTTATCCTTAAAGTAGAGTTTGTTGCCGACACGGATTTTGCGAGCAGGGTCTACCAAGACATCCCATAGACGTGCATCTGAGTTCAATTCGCGCAAGAGAAAGACTTCGATTTTTGCACCGGTCTTTTCCTTTCGACCGTAAAGCCTTGCTGGAAACACCTTTGTATTATTGAAAATGAAGCAATCCTCATCGTCAAAGTATTCCATCACATCCTTAAAGACCCGATGCTCGATTTTTCCAGTATCCCTATGTACAACCATCAGTCTGGATTCATCTCGGCTCTTAGCTGGATATTTCGAGACGAGTTTTGGCGGAAGGTTGAAGCTAAATTGTGAGAGCTTAGATTTCATGTACTGTGTTTTGCAAAAAGACCACAAAAGTAAGAATTCTGGGGGATCAGTCTTAGTCCTCTTGGATTGATCTGATCTTTGTTGGCTTTGATCGAAAGAAAACTTGATTTTGCTCTGAGATTTTGTTCTTTATGTATTGCTTTAACGTAAGGTCAGCATGAGAGTCATATTTCGAATTTTGCAGGAAAGTACGGCCCAGGCACTGCAGCAGCTACTGGGCAATCGACTACGTAGTTTTCTCTCGCTCGTTGGTATCACCATTGGTATCTTCTGCATTATCGCGGTCAAATCGGCCGTAGATTCTCTTCAGGACAATGTGATGGGTAGTTTTGATCAGCTAGGTAATGATATACTCTACGTCTCAAAATTGCCCTGGAATGAAGATCCAGATCAAAATTATTGGAAGTATTTTCAACGACCGGCACCCAGCATCGAAGATTTTGACCAGCTCAAGGCCAAGGTCACACTAGCACAAAGTGTTACGTATCAGGCACGCATCGGTCGGCGCACTTTAAAATACCGCAGCAACAGTGTAGAAGGGGGCTTCATGATTGCAGTTACCTATGACTACAGTGAGATGTACAAGCTCGAAATTGAGCAGGGGCGCTACTACTCTCCGTATGAATATCAGAATGGCAGCAACAAAATTGTCTTGGGCCATACGCTAGCCACAGAGCTATTTGGCACGCTTGACCCCATTGGTAAGATGGTCAAATTAAGCGGTCGGAAAGTGCAGGTCATTGGCGTAATGAAAAAGTCTGGAGAGGGATTGCTGAATATCATGGACTACGATGAGGTGATCATTGTCTCATATCCCCTTGGTAAAAAGATTGCTGATGTGCGGCAGCGCAATAATCCTTGGGGCACAGAACTAAACATCAAAGCGCAAGAGGGCATTCCTGTCGAAGACCTCAAAGATGAGGTGACGGGTGTGCTTCGGGCTCATCGTCGATTGCCCCCACAAGAAAAGGATGATTTTTCCATCAATGAGATCTCCATCATCACCTCCTTCCTCGATCAAATATTTTGGGTGCTAAACGTGGCGGGTGTTGTCATTGGGATCTTCGCCATTTTTGTTGGCATGTTCAGTGTAGCCAATATCATGTTCGTCACCGTAAAGGAACGGACAGGTCTGATCGGGATCAAGATGGCCATTGGTGCCAAGCGCTATTTTATCCTCCTGGAGTTTCTGATTGAGGCGATTATTCTTTGCCTCATTGGTGGTCTTCTTGGCCTTCTGCTGGTTTTTCTGACCATGAAGGCCATGACGTTTTTTCTCGAATTTGAGATGTACCTCTCACCCTGGAATGCCATACTTGGGGTAAGTTTCTCGGTAATAATCGGGCTTCTTGCTGGATTTATCCCAGCCAACCAAGCCTCTCGCATGGACCCCGTAGAGGCCATGAGGCATTAGAAACAACGTATGAAGGAAGAAGTCCTAGGTGCGAACTTGATCTAAAACAGAAGTAAAAACCTCTGGGTGATTCATCGCTAGATCTGCCAGTACCTTACGGTTAAGATCTACATTCTTTTCACTCAATAAGTGAATGAACTGAGAGTAAGACAGACCTTGGGCCCGTGTGGCTGCGTTTATTCGCGCAATCCAGAGACGTCTGAATTCTCGTTTCTTGTTGCGACGATCTCGATAGGCGTATGTCCAGCCCTTCTCGACCGCATTCTTAGCAACTGTATATACCTTGGAGCGCGCACCAAAGTAACCTTTGGCTTCCTTGAGAATTTTCTTTCTTCTCCTTCGCGATGCAACCGCATTTACCGAACGTGACATCTTTTATCTCTATTTAGTATCTAGACAATACAGAATCAAACACAAAGGAGTCGCTTCACTCTCTTCACATCGGCATCTGAAACCAATGCTGATTTTACCAATTTGGTTTTAGCTTTCTTGCTTTTGTTCCTCATCATGTGTGAGGTGAAAGCCTGAAAACGCTTAATTTTTCCTGAACCAGTGCGCTTAAATCGCTTCTTGGCGCTGGAATGTGTCTTCATCTTTGGCATAACCGCTTACTTGTCTTAAAAAATGGAACGCAAAGGTAAAAAAAGAAGTGGCTTTTTACTTCCTTTTCTTTGGAGCTATCATTACAATCATTCGGCGCCCTTCCATACGAGGTAGCTCCTCGGCTGCGCCATAATCTTCCAGTTCTTTGAGCAGGCGAAGCAGCAGTAGTTCTCCCCGATCTTTGAAAACGATGGTGCGACCTCGAAAGTGGACATAGGATTTCACCTTGGCTCCTTCTTCCAAAAAACGCTGCGCGTGTCTCAATTTGAATTCGAAATCATGCTCATCGGTGTTTGGACCGAAGCGGATCTCTTTGATGACCGTTTTTACGGTTCTCGACTTGATCTCCTTATCCTTCTTTTTCTTATCGTAAAGAAACTTTCGGTAATCGATGATCTTGCAAACCGGGGGGTCTGCATTTGGAGAAATCTCCACGAGATCAAGACCTAGGACTTCTGCCCAATCCACGGCTACTCGAGTATCATATACGTCTGACTCTACCGTCTTGCCGATTGCTTCACTTAGCTCAGCTAGGTTATCGCCTACCAGCCGGATCTTAGATACGTTTATTTGATCGTTCGTTCGAAAGGAAATAGATGGTTTTCTTCTTATGGTTGGTTTTCGTCTCGCCAAATGTCTTTTTAATTTTAGTTAATATGTTAAATGTAATCAAGTCTCGATAAGTTCCGATACTTATACCTCCATTTTACTCAAAGTGATGGTTAGGCTGTCTCCCTCCTCGTTCATAATTGCTTCCAGCTTAGTGCCTTCTTCCGGGGTTTCATTCAAAATGAATTCAGCCAGTGGGTCTTCGAGATGCTTTTGAATGGCCCGGTGTAAAGGTCTTGCGCCAAACTGCGGGTCAAACCCCTTCTCCGCCACAAATTTCTTGGCCTCTTCAGAAAGTGTGAGGCTGTATCCCATATCCTCCAGACGCTTGTACAGATCTTCTAGCGAAATATCAATGATGCTGAAGATATCGTCTTGATCAAGACTGTTGAAGATAACCACATCGTCAATCCGATTGAGAAATTCGGGTGAGAATGTGCGCTTGAGTGCATTTTGGATCACACTCTTCGAATGCGTCTCTGCAGCCTCTTCCCTCGCTTGAGTAGCAAAACCAACACCCTGGCCAAAATCTTTCAGTTGCCGCACCCCAATGTTGGAGGTCATGATGATGAGCGAGTTCTTGAAATCAACGCGACGACCCAATCCATCAGTGAGCTGACCATCATCGAGTACTTGGAGCAAGATGTTGTAGACATCTGGATGGGCCTTTTCGATTTCATCCAATAAAATCACGGAGTAGGGCTTGCGTCGTACTTTTTCCGTGAGCTGACCACCTTCCTCATAGCCGACATAGCCTGGAGGTGCTCCGATGAGACGACTCACGCTGAATTTCTCCATGTATTCGCTCATGTCGAGCCTCACAAGTGCATCTTCAGAGTCAAACATGTATCGAGCCAGGGCTTTCGCCAGCTCCGTTTTCCCAACTCCTGTGGGACCAAGGAATATGAATGATCCAATCGGTTTTGATGGGTCTTTCAGGCCGACGCGATTACGCTGAATAGCCTTTGTGACCTTTTTGATTGCTTCATCCTGTCCGATGATCACCTGCTTCAGATCATCCGTCATGCCCACCAGCTTCTTGCTTTCACTTTGAGCCACACGCTGCACGGGTATGCCAGTGATCATCGATACGACCTCGGCAATCTCTTCTTCAGTGACTGGAAATCGCTTGGTCTTGGCTTCCTCTTCCCAGCTTTCTTTGGCCTCTTCAAGCTGGCGCACCATCTTAGACTCCTGGTCACGCAGTTCAGCAGCTTTTTCATACTGCTGGTTTTTTACAGCCTGGTTTTTGTCATTCTTGAGCGTCTCAATTTTCTTTTCCAGCTCTTCAATGTGCTTTGGCACGTGGATGTTCTTCAGGTGCACGCGTGCCCCGACCTCATCCAGGACATCAATTGCTTTGTCTGGGAGAAAGCGGTCGGTGATGTAGCGATCACTGAAGCGTACACAAGCTGTGAGTGCCTCATCGTCGTACTTCACGTTATGAAAATCCTCGTATTTAGGAGCGATGTTATGTAGGATATTAATGGTCTCCTCAAGGGTCGGAGGATTGACCATGACCTTTTGGAAGCGACGATCTAGTGCCCCATCCTTTTCAATATATTGCCGATACTCATCGAGCGTTGAGGCGCCGATACATTGCAACTCGCCTCGAGCCAGTGCGGGTTTGAAGATGTTTGAGGCATCGAGCGACCCGGTTGCTCCTCCTGCGCCAACGATCGTATGTATTTCATCAATGAAGATGATTACGTCGCGAGACTTTTCCAGCTCATTCATGATTGCCTTCATGCGCTCTTCAAATTGGCCTCGGTACTTCGTACCAGCCACTAGAGCAGCCAGATCAAGCATGACTATTCGCTTGCCAAACAAGGTGCGTGATACTTTACGTTGGTTTATTCGAATAGCCAGGCCCTCTACGATCGCCGTCTTGCCTACTCCAGGCTCACCGATAAGTATGGGATTGTTTTTTTTGCGTCGACTCAGTATTTGAGACACTCGCTCGATCTCATTTTCTCGACCTATGATTGGATCTAGCTTTCCTTCATCGGCTAGTTTGGTAATATCTCTGCCGAAATTGTCCAGCACAGGTGTTTGAGATTTTGAAGTGCCGCGAGATCGTTGATAGCGTGATCCACTTTCCTCCTCAATCGGAGAGTCTGAATCAGATGTTGACGCCTGAATTTCACTTTCAAAATCAGTAGACTCCTCGTTCATGTAAAACAGCTCATTCTTAAATGTCTCGTAATCGACCTCAAACTGGCTTAAGATCTTAGAAGCTTTGTTTTCACGATGCTTTAATATGGAAAGCATCAAATGTTCTGGAGTGACCTCTTCGTTCTTCAGCACTTTGGCTTCAAGAAGCGACACCTTTAGTACTTTCTCTGCATGCTTATCGAGGCGCTCTTCAATCGTGCTCTTTGCCCCTTCGCCTTTCTTTGCACTGTACGATTTATCTTTACTATTGTCAATCGATCGCTCGGTATATTCAATCAGCTCATGAAGATTGACTTCGAGCGATTCGAGAACCCGGTTTGCGAGGTAGTCTCCTCCGTTGAGTATGCCTAAGAGCAAATGTTCCGTTCCCACGTATGGGTTTCCTAGACGCATGGCTTCGCTTCTACTCACCTTGATTACATCCTTGATCTCTTGAGAAAACCTATTCATCTAGTGTTATTCTATTTATTACCAATAATACCAATAATTGGAGTAACCTACAATCGACTCCTATCATTGTCCTTACTAACCTTAAAAACCATGCCACGTCCCTAGATCTGCTCTTTTGTCAGGCTAATTTACGCATGGATAACAATATCATGTTTCAATTGGATGTGATGGTGCAGTAGATTAAGCATTTCGTAACATGTTCTGACAGACAGACATATGCGATGGTGATCGATGGCTTCGCTGCGGAAATGTGTTAAAGTTTGTACCTTCGCGACCCTGTTAAAAGATGGCCATGAAATACAGTATAGATAAGACTGACAAATATGCCTTGATGACTCTTGAGGTGGAAAACCTCAACTCACTAGTGGCACCAGATCTAAAATCCGAATTTGTCATCTTTCGCAATGAGGGTATCTCAAATTTTATCCTGGATCTGGCCAAAGTCAAATATGTGGACTCTTCTGGACTGAGTGCCATACTCACAGGAAATCGACTTTGGAAAGGTATCGGATCATTTGTGCTCACCGGTATCCATCATTCTGCAGTCAAAAAGCTGATCGAGATATCGAGGCTTGACACAATCATTACTGTGATCCCTACTGCAAGCGAGGCCGTTGATTTTCTATACATAGAAAATCTCGAGCGTCATCTCGAAGAGGAGTAATCGCAGCGCATGTCCTGGGAGCTTCAGATACTCGGCACGAGCGCTGCTAGCCCCACAAAAGATCGTTTCCCTTCGGCCCAGCTTTTGCAGACGAGCAAACAATCGATCCTGATCGATTGTGGCGAGGGGACTCAGATTCAGTTGAGCAAATTTGGGGCAAAGTGGATGCGCATCAATCATATTCTAATCTCTCATTTGCACGGCGACCATTTCTATGGCCTGCCTGGTATCATCACATCGTACCAGCTATTTGGGAGAGAGACACCTCTGACAATACATGGGCCCAGGGGGCTGCGCGAGCTCATCTACGCTGTACTCAAAGCAAGCGATGTTCAGTTGAAGTATGAACTTCGTATTTCTGAGCATGATACGTCACAGTCACTTTGTATTCTTGATCAGGATTCCCTCCGGGTACTGACTATACCGCTCAAGCATCGGGCACCCACTGCTGGTTTTCTGATACAAGAAAAAATCCCCCCTCGCAAATTAGTGGCTGAAAGGCTTCTTGAGTACCAAATCCCAGATCATGCTCGCAGCAGACTTGCTTGGGGAGAGGATGGTTATTCTGACGCAGGTGACCTTGTCCCAAATTCGAAATTAACCACGCCCAATCGACGGCCTCATTCGTATGCCTACTGCTCCGATACGGCCTATCATCCAGACATTGTAGATCTTATCAAAGACGTACAGATTCTTTATCACGAAGCAACGTATATGCATGATCTGGTAGATCTTGCTGCTGCCAGAGGACATACTACTTCTGTGCAAGCAGCACAGATAGCAAATCTTGTAAATACCCAAAGACTCATCGTAGGTCACTTCAGTGGTCGATACCAGAATTTGGAGCCTTTGCTTGCAGAATGTCGTGAAGTTTTTTCCAATACGACCCTTGCCAAAGAAGGAGAATTAATAAGATTTGACTAGTTTCACCGAGTCAAAATTAATTTTTTGGCATAGCACTCACTCAGACACACAATTACATATTCGACAAGGATTTAATGGGTCTTTATGGCTCGGAATTTGCTCTCTTAATTGAGAGAGATTGACTATTTTTTTGAGTAAACCGATTTTTTGATTAAACCGATTGACCATGAGCAAGATGGTGTGGAATACCCTATTCTGCACACTTACCACTATTTTCACCTACGCCCAAAACCATTCATGCGGATTTGACCATTGGATAGATCGTCAAGCCGTACATAACGAGAGCTTCACCAGCATTCTGGAATCCTTGGAAGGCCATCAGGTCTTGCATAAAAATTCCCGAGGGGCCGATAATGAGGCCTATGTAATACCGGTGGTGGTGCATGTTATTCACTTAGGAGAGAATGTGGGAGTGGGTACGAATATCAGCAAGACACAAATTGAGTCTGCGATCAATTACTTGAATAAAGCCTTTACAGGCAGTGATCACTATACCACGGTCGAGACGGGCATCCGTTTTACCCTGGCTAAGCACGATGTCAATTGCAACAGCACGGACGGAATCGTTCGAGTGAATGGCAAATCATTGTGCGCGGATGGAGATTGCTATAATAAGAAAGGCATCACCGTTGACAATGAGAAGGCGGTGAAAAAGGCGAGTTACTGGCCCTCCGAGAGCTATCTGAATATCTGGGTCGTTTCTGAGATTAATGACAATGGAGGGCAGGAGGGTACGCAGGGTTTTGCGCAATTTCCAGGCTTTGACCCGGCTACTGATGGTGTGGTGATTTTGCACAATGCATTTGGCTACAAAGACAATAAGAAGCCACATGCCTTCAATCTCAAAAACCAGACTAATCGCAACTCCATTCTGATTCATGAGGTAGGTCATGCACTGGGCCTCTATCACAGCTTTGAGGGCGATGACATTGATCGAAATGGTACAGGAGACCGTTGCCCCTCGTTTGATGCTTGTGGAGCCTTTCTGGGAGATTGTATTGAGGATACCCCACCACATATTCGCACACTTGGCAATTGTGACGCGGATGACATAAATGTATGTGATGGTGGTTTTTCACGGCATCTTTATATGCACAACTTTATGGACTACTCCTCGCAGGACTGTCTTTCGGAGTTTACTCCTGGTCAAACGAAGCGGATGCGGGGATTTCTCGCTACCAGTCGAAATTCATGGGTTAAGTCTTCGGCTTCGATGCCGCCAGCTGGCAAAGAACCACGCAAGAGTGCCTGTGCTCCTCAGACCAGAAATATGACCAGCACTTGGGACATGGGCATCGGCGCCGTTGAAATAGGTGCTTTTCGCCATGCTTCTGGATCCGCTTTTGAAGACGGTGGCTACCTTGATGCCTGGTGCAAATCGTTTTATCTTAATCGGGGCAAGACGTATCCGATTACGATTACGGCCTGTGGGAGCAATCCACAGAGCACGAAAGTCTATGCTGATTTTAACAACGATGGTGATTTTGACGATGCAGCAGAATTAATTTTGAGTTCTGAAAATGCACTGGTACACGAAGGGAAAGTCCGAATTCCTACCAATGCGAAGGCGAAAAAGTACCTCCGGCTAAGAGTCATTTCTGACTATCCGGGCATGAACATCAGGGATGCATGCTATAAACCATATTTTGGTCAAGCAGAAGATTACAGCATGATCCTGGATGTTGCACCTCCTAAACCAATCATCATAAACACTCCTCCACAGGATGATCCAGTAGACAGTCCACCAGATGATCCAGAAGATCCGGTTGATCCTACAGATGAGCCAGAAGATGAACCAGAGGACGATCCAGTAGATGACCCACCAGTAGATGATCCACCCGTTGATGATCCGCCGGTAGATGATCCTCCGGTAGATGATCCACCCGTGGACAATCCTCCTGCTGGTGACATCTCCATCAGCTTCAGTGGTACCCTGATGTCAGGTAGAGCTCGCTTCAATTGGACCATATCGGACGATCGCCCGGTAGACTGGATTTACCTCCAAGAATCTAAAGACGGTACAAATTTCAGACTTGTGATCGGCCTCATAAGCCGCAAGAAGGGTAAGTCCTCTTACATAGCCTATGACAATAGCCCAGTGACTTACTATCGACTCAAACTTCTGCACAGCGATGGCACCAGTTCGTATTCCGAGGTAATTAACCTGGGTGAGAATGGTACCGCTGGTCGTTTTAACATCGCACCAAACCCTATCCGTAATGAGAGTGTAATCTCAGTACAAAAGGAGGGGGATTGGCAGCCTACAATAGTTGAATTGATCACCCTCGATGGGATGATTTTAGCGGCGAGTGAAGTTGATGAAGACTCAGATGAAGATTACTTCGAACTGTCCGTGCCATACCTGCCGCGAGGTCTTTACTTAGTGCGGATGACGGGCAAGGAAGAAAGCACCACACGCTTCCTAACCAAGCTTTAGACGAGAAGCAAGAGATTTTTTCGGTTATTATGAAATAAGGGTCAATCTGCAAAGTGCAGATTGGCCTTTTTCGATTCTGGGAGCAAAGCAAATCGTCAGAAGGAGGAAAGTACCTTTAAGGGCAAGGGAAAGAAAAGTGATCGCTCTGGGGTTCGAACCCAGGACCCACGCCTTAAAAGGGCGTTGCTCTACCAGCTGAGCTAAGCGATCGGCGCAAAGATAAAATACTAGTGCTTCTGAGCAACAGACTGACTAACTATTCCACCCAAAACCATTTTCCGGGATTCGACCCTGAATGCCGCGAAAGTAATCTTCCACATACGCTTGGTCCGCACTGGCGTCATCAGTGAGATAAAAAGCCTCTGAAAAGTACATTTCCTTTTTTGCATGATCAAAGCGAAAGAAAACCAATGGGACACTTGCCTGACGGGCTACGTAGTAGTATCCGGTCTTAAGTTTATCCACCCGTTTTCGGGTGCCTTCAGCAGCAAAGAGGATGGTCAGCTTTTCCCGTTTTTCAAATTCCTTGACCACAGACATCACAAAATTTGTTGATTTCGACCTCTCCACAGGAATACCACCGAGTGCTTTCATCAACCAGCCGTAGGGAGGCTTAAAGAGACTGGCCTTGCCGACAAACTGTACCCAATCACCGAGGACCTCGCGAGCGAGCAGTCCCAGTGGGAAATCCCAGTTTGATGTATGTGGTGCCACAACCATCACTTTTTTTGGGACATCATACGGATATGGTCCTGTCACCTTCCATCCCACTAGGCTTAGTATGCTTTTGGCTACTCTTTGACGTAAGCTCATCTACCCGATCGATCCTTAATGTGTCCCATATTTTTTGTTCATAGCATCCCAGGAATCCTGAGCAATCTCTTGCAGCACTTCTTCATCCACATCACTGAGTTTTTTGATGTACAAGCATGATTTACCGGTCTTGTATTTTCCAAGCTTTTTCATCAACTCAACGTGTTTTTCAAAGCCAGTCATGATGTACAGGCTGAGCGCAGTCTTCCGTGGTGAGAATCCGATTTTCAGCATTTCACCCTCTCGTCCAGAGTCGTATTTATAGTGGTACTTGCCAAAACCGATCATGGTATCTCCCCACATTTTAGGCTTTGTGCCTGTAAGCTTCTTCATCATTGCCAAAACCTTCTTTGCATCCTTGCGCCGCTCAGCTGGTTCGATACCATTGAGAAATGCAGCGACACTTTGCTGGTTTTCTCGCGTCTTTAGTTTTGCTTTGGCCATGTGAGTTTCTTGTTCACCTCGGAAGATATTGCTTTTAGACAAAAGATCGTCATGAGTTGATATCTTAGATCACTGATCAAGAATTCCGAATTTGTCACTTTCTAAGCAGCCTGCAAATCCTCTTCTCAGGAAACTGGTAGCCTCTCCCTATCTGGATCTAATCGGTGCAGTCCTGGTGCTCGGAGTATGTGTAGTGAGAGATTTTCATGAGACGATTTTCTTTCAAAATGAAATTCAGTTTGGGGTCCCATTTTCTGAGCTACTGAGCTATATAGGCCGCGGTGCGTATCCACTTGGAATATTATCGACCATTGGTGCTATTTTTTCACTGCTTGCTACTCGTCTGGTGGGTCGGCAACGTAATTTAGGCAATATCTTTGGAGTCGTTACGACGATCAATTCTGGATGGAATGATTTTCTTTTTGGCAACGGATCTGCGGCGATTACCTATCCAGTCACTTTCTTCCTCCACACCTTTGCCGTGGCGCGATGGGCCCAGGGAGAGCGTATTCGCAAACGTGATCGTAGATATTATTATATCGTTGGTGTTGGTCTCCTTCTGGGTTTTGCTCTGGTTTTTTTAGGAGCTAAAATATTTGGCGGGCGGCTGGATTTAGGATTTCTTAGTGTAGTTTCCCTCACCTTTGGTCTTTCGTTAGGGGCTAATTTTGCAAATGCTCTAAAATATGAAGAAACTTGGCTGAGCTGGATTGTCTACAACATTGTGCAATTAATTAAGAACCTGATGTTGGCCAACCTGGCCAACGTGGTGAAATATATTTTTTATCTCTTCAATGCCGGTATCACGCTAGGTGATTGGAAACTCAATGGTGACCGGTAGCCAGGTAAAATGCGTATTTTACCCAAAGTTTTACAAGCTCAAATTGCAATTTATTTTGATTAAATACTCTCCTTGTTTTATTTCCCACCACTCCTGGATTGGAGTTGCACATATGTTACTATTGTTGTGCATCGGAGTTTCTACATCCAAGGCGCAATCAGAAAAATCACCCAATATCCTACTTATCCTTGCAGACGATCTGGGCTATGGAGATGTGGCCTGTTACAATCCCGACTCGAAAATCCCCACTCCAAATCTAGATCAACTGGCAAATGAGGGAATGCGCTTCACCGATGCGCATAGTCCATCTACTGTTTGTACCCCCACACGTTACAGCATTCTAACGGGACGAATGGCTTTTCGCACAGGTATGCGGAGTGTATTTGCCGGAGTCCAAGGTCCTTGTTTAATTGAAGAGGATCGACTTACGTTACCTCAAATGCTCAAAAATGGAGGCTATGCAACTGCATGCGTCGGTAAATGGCATGTGGGCATGTCCTTTTTTGATTCCACAGGAAATTTGATCACTGACAATTCCATAAAAGGTGTTCAGCGTGTAGATTATTCACGTGCCATTCCTGACGGCCCTGTTGATCGAGGATTTGACTATTTTTTTGGCACTGTGTCCTGCCCTACGACTGACTGGATTTATACCTACGTCGAAAATGATCGGATTCCTCTCCCGCCCACCAAAATATTAGACAAGAGCAGCTTACCCAAGCATCCCTACAGTAGAGATTGTCGCGCTGGGATGGTAGCCAGCAATTTTGATCATGAAGAAGTAGACTTGGTTTTTTTGGAAAAAAGCAAAAAGTTTATTGAGGATCATATCTACAATACTCCCGATCAGCCATTTTTCCTTTTCCACTCAATGCAGGCGGTTCATCTGCCCTCTTTTCCAGCAGAACAATTCAAAGGGAAGACAGACTCCGGTCCGCACGGAGATTTTATTTTTGAAATGGACTATGTGGTGGGACAATTATTGGAAAAATTAGAGAAGGAGGGAGTGGCAGAGAACACAGTGGTCATTTTTGCCAGTGATAATGGCCCAGAAGTACTATCTGTCATCGACATGCGCAGTTCTTACCAGCACGATGGAGCACGTCCCTGGAGAGGGGTCAAGAGGGACCAGTGGGAAGGAGGTCACCGAACACCTTTCATAGTGCGCTGGCCCGGAAAAATCGAGCCCGGGACGATCAGTGATCAGCTCTTGAGCCTAACCGACATAATGCCGACATGTGCCGATTTGGTGGGACAAGAGCTCCCACCAACTGCAGCTGAAGATGGATTCAATATGATGCCGGCCTTCTTGAATCCTAACCTTAAAGAAATGATCCGTCCGCACATTTTGCAACAAACGATCAAACTGGAGTTGGCAATTAGAAAAGGTAATTGGAAATATCTTGACCATCAGGGATCGGGTGGAAATAATTACGAACGGGAAGGCGCTTGGAGTATGCGAGCATATGCTCTGCCGGATACAGATCCCGAGGCGCCGGGTCAACTTTACGATCTGGATTCTGATCCTGGCGAAACAAAAAATCTTTACAGTCTATTTCCAGACAAAGTCAGAGATTTGAAAGATCAACTAGAATATTTCAAAAAAATAGGAAGGAGCAATATTAAATAGATTGACCGCAATCTTTTGACCAAGGTCTCTTTTATAGTAAGGGGACTCTAAGGTCAATTTCTACTCTTACATTCTCTACGGAGAAATAATACGTGCCAGTATAGATCTGTCCTACTCAATGAGTGTCTTTGGAGATGCAACCCATATTGTTGCTCTAACTTCAGGACCCTTCTGATTAAATTCTCCGAGCGCTGCCTTCTCTGCCTGGGCTAATTTCATGAGCTGTTTTACCACGGTGGGATATTGATCTGCTACATCTGTTGTTTCGCCCGGATCATTGCGTAAATGATGCAACGTACTCTGGTCAACAAACTGTGCAATTTTATAGGTGCTTTTTAATATATTCTTTCGAGCAGTTGTATCGAGCTGCCCGGAGAGATTGAGCTTCCAGTCTCCGTATCTGACAGCTCGCAGATAGCCCACATGCCAGTAATAATACGGCCGGGGATCACGGTCTGAAGCAGGATTAAATAGGTACTCAGAAATATCAATACCATCTCTTTTTACCCCGTCTTCAAGTGGCACATCGGCTAGTTTCGCAAACGTTGGGTAAAAATCAAGTACAGAAGCCTGTGCTGTGCAAGTTGTACCTGGCTTAATACTACCAGGCCACCAAGCAATAGATGGTACACGGACCCCTCCCTCATAAACCTGCCCCTTTCGTCCTCTAAGCATACCGTTACTTGCTCCCCAATGTGGAGCGCCTCCATTGTCGGAGGTAAAAATGACCAAGGTATTCGTATCCAAGCCTTCTTCCTTTAGATAGCTCAGAATTTCTCCGGTTGACCAACTAATCTCAGCCACACTGGCTCCAAATCCTTTCTTTGGATTGCTGGTATTCTCATAAAATTGCGGTCTAGCGGCGACCGGATTATGAGGCATCGTATGGGCTAAATAGATAAAAAAGGGCTGATCTCTGCTTCTGTTCATCCAGCGAATGGCCTCTTCGGTATACCTTTGCGTGAGCGAAGCTTGATCTATATCACTGCGTTGCTCAAGAGAGTCGATCACTTTTTCATTATGCATCAATGGTAATAGATGTTCTTCTTCTCGTTGTATGCCCATATCATTGGAGTAAGGTAGGCCAAACCAATAGTCAAATCCATGCCTGGTTGGTAAAAATTCGGATTGATCACCCAGATGCCATTTACCAATGATGGCTGTCTGATATCCAGCACTCTTCATCACTTCCGGTAAAATAATTTCCCTGGGGTTGATTCCTTTTCGTGCCTTCGGAAAGAGGACCCATCTATTGCTGGCATCTAAGTCCAAGTCCACCCGACGTGCGTAGCAACCTGTCATCAATCCAGCACGTGAAGGCGTGCAAACGGGAGCCCCGGCATAAAAATCGGTAAATCGCATTCCTTCCACGGCCATCTTGTCTATCTCGGGAGTCTGATTCCAGATGGAACCGTAACACGATAGATCAGCATATCCTAAGTCATCACAGAATATTAATACAATGTTTGGAACGCTTGACTTGGACTGTGCAGATAGCTGGATAAGAGTGGAGATAATCAAGAACACCACCAGGCCAGTGTTTCGTCTCATAAACCCTTGAAATTTCACACTATATTATTTATTCATATTTATTTCCCATTACGCAAATTCGCCTTGAGTTATGCGCCGAATGTAAGGCCAACTCCGTCGCATTTTGGTAAAATTTGACAAACATGGGTACCTTTTTATTTCATTAATTCACTTACTGCTTCAGTACCAATGACGGATCTAGTGGGTATCGCCCGAAATCCTTTCCGTACACCGCCAGTCCACCATCTCTAGTTGTTGAAATTCGAACGACTGCTTTCCCTTGAGCACGTACAGCAGTGAGAACTTCAGCATCCAGTGCGACCCGAACCAGATAGCCGTACGAACCGGCCTCATGCAGCGTACGATCCTCTTCCTGATTAAACCAAGACAATACCCCCCGATGATCAGCAGGATCGTCAGGGAGCACCTCACTATGTACCTCTTCTCCATTCACTGAGATTGTGATCTCTGATGGAAACATCTTCTCATCAGTCATCGGGTAGGAATTTGGATTGCTGCTTGGGGCAACTCTTGAGCCCTTCATGAAGTCTTGGTCCTTTTCGTATTGCTCTTGATCCTTAACAAAATACTCTTTGGCCGATACTTCCATGAGTAGGTAACCATTGTTAAATTCTGCCTGAGTATCAGAAAGAGTGAATTCGTATTCAAAATAACCTCGGCCGGCCCCATTTACTTTCTTACCATCCAGGACATTCCATTGCTTTTTTTCCCAGGATTGATCCGAGAAGGATGCTGGACTTTGCGTGATCACTAGATCAGTCGAACTGTTCTGTTCACTCGTAATTAGATAATGGACAAAATTATGCTGCAATATTTCACCGGAACGACTCTTGAGACTCAATGCAAGTGTTGCCAGGCCAGCTTCGTCCGGTATGTCAAGCGAGAGTTTTCCCACTTGTTTCTGTGACCATGGTGCAAAAGGAAGTATTTTCTCACCTGAGGTGATATTCTTCTTCTCTCCGATCGTGTTCAAGAGTGTCATTTCGTACTCCAGAATTATTTCGACACCATATTCCTGATCGGTCATTACCGAAAGAAATAATGGTACTTGTATTTCCTTGCCACCCTCTACGCGTTTGGTGACTTCATTACCAGTAGTCAAATAAATAGATGAGTGTAGGTCATTTAGAGTCATGCCTTCGACAATGTCTCCAAAACCTGTTTCCTTTTCAGTGCGATCAAAACGCCAGTACCCATTCCACTCATTGATCACATCGTGATGTTCGGTATAGAGCCAACCGCCAACCTTGGGGTACATACGAAAAGTGTTCATCATACGATGATAGTCGTAGCTCCAATCGACATCTCCCGTGCTTCCATCATATCCCCATACATTGCCACATTCAGAATTAAAATTGGGTTGGCCTTCCTGCTGGAAGCCATCTTCAAAATTAAATGTGCTTCCGGGGTAGGTGTTTTCAGTCAGGTCTTGCAAATACGAGTCCCATTCATATCCCGGCAGGTATGCATGCCAGGAATTGAGATCGGTGCGAGTATGTCCAAAGCCACAGCAGATGGAATTATCTTCAACCAGACGAGTGGGGTCCAGGGATTTAGCGAGGTAGTACATGGAGACTACCCAATCTTGTGTCTCTGGCAGATAAACCTTGCTTGGCTCCATGCCTTGATCAGCATTGAGTTCGGTACGCAGGCCCCATGTTTCATTAAATACGCACCAGGAAAAGATGGATGGATGGTTGTAGTCGCGTGCGATCATTTCTTTCAAGGTATACGTAGCTTCATCGCGCATTTTTTCATCCGGTTCTCCCCAGCTGTTGGGCAGATCTTCCATCACCAACAGCCCTAATTTGTCAGCCCAATACAATTTGCGAGGCACCTCCACCTTGATGTGCGTGCGAATTCCATTGAGGCCTATATTCTTACTGCGCATTATTTCCTCTTGCATGAATTGATCCGTAGGGAATGTGTAAAAACCTTCGGGATGATAAGACTGATCGAGTGCCAGTTGCAGATAGATGGGTTTGTTGTTTAAGGCTACATAAGGGTAGTCTGTGCCGGGCAGATTTGTGACCGAAATTTTGCGCATCCCAAAATAACTGGATACCGCATCATCATTTAGCGATACGGTCACTTCATACAAATAGGGATCATCCAAGGTCCACAACCGCTGATCGGGCACCTTAAAGTCAAAGCGATATGTAGTCGTGTTTGGCGGGACGGTTTCTTCAACCACCAATGGGCCAGAGGGAGTAGTGACTTTTAAGGAAAGCCGGTGTTCGCTTTCATTAGCACTTGATAAATAGGCAATGGCATCGACTTTTTCTTCATCAATATTAGGCGAGAAATGAATGTTTTCCAGGAATACTTCAGATCTCGCTTCGAGATAAATGGTCTGCCAAATGCCTCGTGCATTTCCATATCCCTGCTTGCCATAAAGGGTAAAATCTCGACGAGCATCATCGACACGGATCACCAGCGATTGACTTTTACCGGGTGTGATCAGGTCGGTCAACTCGAATTCAAAAGGGATATACCCTCCTTGATGACTGCCCACTTGCTTGCCATCCAGCCAGACTGTCGTCTCCCAGTCACTAGCCCCGATTTTCACAAATACGCGCTTGCCTTGCCAGGCCGGGTTGACGACAATAGATCGTTCATACCAGCCAATATCCGCGAGATCTTCGACGCCCGAGAGAGGTGATCCCCATGGAAACGGCACAGTGATTTTTTGTCTGAGTTGTTTTGTCCCCTCGTGCCAATTTTCATGAACACCTACGTTTTCTGGATCAAAGGCAAAAGACCACTGGCCATTCAGATTCTGCCAGTCGCTACGTGCATAAATCGGGTCAGGATGCTCAGGGAGGGGTATGTGTTGGGCACCCACTAGCGTGCTTAGTATGCAAAGCAGGATCGTGAAGATGGCGGAACTATTCAATTTCAACATTTATTTGTTCTGATATTTCGAGTAGAAAATAAAATCTATACACCAAACTGCACCAGATGGTGATTCAAGTGTTTGTACATGCCCCAACCTCGCTCATCGAGCGGTATTTTTCCAAAGAAAGGATGCGCAATATGCTCTGCCACTGCAGGCTCCATATTGTGAAAAGTAGCCAATGCGGTGAGCAGATGCTTTTTTTCCTGTTGGAAATCTTTTTCATCCTTGATCACGTATTGGGCAGCCGTAGGTGAGTTTTTCGCATATGGCACGTCACCGAAGGCCGTTTTTCGGATGCGACTCTTGAAGAGCTTCATGAGGAGAGGGCTCTTTAAGTCCTTCTCGCCATTCGTAACGAGTTGCACCTCCGTACAATGGGCAAACATCTGCGCAGCACTCATCTTACCCCACTGAGGAGCTGACTCGGCTGTGATTTTAGCGAGACGACCGAGGCATTCGGCGTACACCTCAGGATTATAAAGTGATTTTAGATTCATATTTAAATGTAGAAAAAGATTGGAGTAGCTTATCTTTTGCATCCCTTAGGGGCTGACGAATCATAAGTTATTCATTTAGACAAAGTTATTTTGCCTGCCTGCCTCCTGATCCAGGCAGGCAGGGATTTGGACAAGGCATGAAAAATAAGCATAGTGGGGCTACGAGAATTTTTCATAACGAAGTAAAAATTCAAAAGAACCAGTATAATTGGGGAAGTTATTTTTCTTCAGCCCCTTAGGTGTACGTTTGGTAGATCTGGATGGAG
>CAJQNM010000145.1 GCA_905479665.1 uncultured Saprospiraceae bacterium | reverse complement strand
CATCTAAGATTTCAATCCAATAGTTCTCTCCGCGTCACTCACCCTGCGGGATTCGCTTGGTCGAGATGGGAAGGGTGTGTGGAAGATTTAACTTATAAATCAGTGGACTCACTCCCCTCGCCCGTCAGGGCATGCAAAAATGCGAGGAGTGCTTTTCGCTCAGAGGGAGTGAGCTGAAAGGAGCGCAGTTTGGACGACTTCAGGGGAGCAGCTCTCAAACTCAGGTTTTCGTAATGAGCGATGACTGCGGAAAGATCATCTAAACTGCCATCATGCATGTAGGGCGCAGTCAAGGCCACATTGCGCAAACTAGGGATGCGGAATTTGCCGCGATCGAGCGAGTCCATGGTGATGAGGCCGCGACCAAAGTCGGTGTAGGTCTCATAGAGCCCGTTGTTGGCAAACTCATTGCTGGATTGGAGGGGGCCAGAGTGGCATGCCACGCAATTGAGTCGATCGCTCTCAAAGAGCTTAAGACCCTGTTGAGCAACCGGGGAGAGGGCTGAGCTATCTCCCTGGAGGTATCGATCATAAGGCGCATCGGCACTGTACAGGGTACGAACGAATGTTGCCAGGGCGCGACTGATCGAGTACGCATCGGGCTCTCGATCGTAGGCTTTTTGCGCCAATGCCACATATTCCGGATCCTTCAGGAGACGCTGATGCAGCCGGACAACGGGCAAGGCCATCTCATTTTCATCTTCGATGGGTACGAGTGCTTGCAAGTCGAGCTTGGTGACCCCACCATCCTTATTGATCAAGCCAAGATAGGCCACATTGTAGAGACTGGGAGCATTGCGCAGACCATGATCACCGTGTACCCCGATAGAGCGGGGGAGGGTGTCTGCGAGCGCATATTCTGGCAAATGACAACTAAGACATGACATCGAACTGTCGAGCGAAATATTGGGGTCGAAAAATAATTTGCGACCCAGGGCAAGGCGTGCTTCTGTCGGCGTGTTTTCTGTCGGAATAATAACTTGGGGAAGATGCGAGGGTGTAGAAAAGACAAAAGCATCCTTCTGGGCGCAACCAAAAAATGCGATCAGAAGGATGCCTATAGAATAGAGTGATTTAAGCAATTTGTTACTGCAAGGAGAGGGCGGTGGTCAAATTGTCTCGAATCTGCTCGGCAAGAGGGAGATTGTTTCCCGTATGTGTATCGAGCTCGGTTGCGAGGTCCACACCAGAAAAAACTTTTTCCAGATCGAGCGTGAAGGTGATCGTATTTTTACCACCCTTCAATGCAATGGACTTATTCACTTGGAAATTCTTGAGCATGGCTGCTGAGCCAAGGTGATAGGCCACACCGGTGTCGGGGGTACCGTCGGCATCGGTGTCCGTGTTGCCATCGATGCGCAAGAATTTGTATCCGGTCATCCAGTTCCAATGCATGGCTGGATCCTGCAGGCCAAGTGCGTCTCCGGTCGGTCGGCTGGTAAAGTCCGCTTCGGATTGCATGTTGGTGGTTGCATCCACACCGACGAAAAACGAGGCCTGGGTGAGATTGCTGACTTCAATATTGCCTTGAATAGCGGCCGTATTGCCGATACCTGCCAGTAGATAATTTTGGGATAAATCAATATTGGTTCCATTTTCTTGAATCATGGAAAGGCCACCCACATAATAATTAGCGGCTTCGAAATTGATCATGGTGCCATTGATTTCGTAATCATTTCCCAACACAAGATCTTGATCACCGACCTTAAAATCGAATGCGAGTGAAAGCTCAACCATGTCTGGTTGATCATCACTATCTTTTTTGCAACCAACAAATAATGCAGTCACGGATAAAGTGACGAAAGCAAACAGCAATAGATTTTTCATAATTTATCTTGATTTAATTTTTATGGCTTGACTGATATTATCTGCGAGCTCTTCCGCAGCAGGCAACTGACTTAAACTGTGCAATTGTGGATTTTCTGCGATGTCATAAATGGATCCATTTTCGAATACATTCTTAAGATCAAATTCGAGGGTTATTTTATTGCCCATTCCGTTTACTGGGATACGTATCTCGCGCATCACATTATTTGATCCGAGATGCAGAGCGATACCCGCTTCGGGATCATCATCGCCGTCCAGATCGATGCGACCTTCGATTTTGACAAAAATATAACTGTCCCAGGCCAGCCAATACTCACCCGGTTTGCCTTGGGGATGATCGGTGGCAAAGTCTGCGGGCACTGCTGTATTCTGATCTTGACTCAATCCCAGATTGAAGCTGATTTCATCAAGGGCGGGAAGCTCTATCTTGTCGCTAAAGTATACGAGACCTCTTTCGGCCACAGACTGATTTTCATGGTTGGAGGTGAGATTGACAAAATCTACATTTTGCAAAGCCACACTTTTATCACCTCCGGCAAGCTGAAAGTCAGATAGGTAGAAGCTAAATCTGGAGAAGATTACTTTCTTGCCATCGGGATATTCATACTCCTGCAGCATGATCAGAGGCTCCCCATCGTAGGTGAGCTGGAAAGCGACTTCGGCATCAATTTTTTTAGTGCAACCTGTTGATACAGTGCCTATTAAAGTAAATATCAAACTATAAAGTAAGTTGCGCATACGTTGAGAAAGTAGAACGATTGGGGATTTGGATTGTTGCAAAATTCGAATGTTAAGCATGCTATTTTTCGCGGTACAACGTTTATCTACAGAATGATGGAAGTGAGATGGACATGGGTCTGCATACCCTTTTGCCTGTTGGTTGCTTGTTGCGACGAGATGCCGGTAGAGGGAGATCTGACCGATATTCCGTATGAGGAAGAGCGTTTTGAGGTGGTCGTACCGGAGGGGTTTCAGGAAATGGTGATTCCTGCTGACAACCCGATGACGCGGGCTGGGGTTGCTTTGGGACGCCAGTTGTTTTTTGATCCGATCCTCTCTGCTGATTCAACGATGGGGTGTTTTTCTTGCCACGATCCTGAACTCAGCTTTACCGACGGGGTGGCGACCAGTGAGGGCATCGATGGTTTGTTTGGCAAACGCAGTTCGATGTCTTTGCTTAATGTTGGTTTCGCGACGGAAGGTCTGTTTTGGGATGGACGCTCGAAAAGTCTGGAAGAGCAGGCGATCCTGCCAGTGGAAGATCCGCTTGAGCTGCATTTTACATGGCCCCAAGTGGAAGAGAGATTGCAGCGTCATGAATTGTATCCTGAACTCTTTCGGCGGGCCTTTGGCATTGAAAATGTTGCTGAGATATCGAAGGACTTGGCTGTAAAAGCCATTGCCCAATTTGAGCGTACACTGGTGAGCACTGGAAATTCGAAATGGGACCGTTTTGTGCGTGGCGAATATGAATTTAGTGAGGATGAAGACATCGGGTACAGAATCTTTTTTGACTTGGATAGTACATTTGCCGCTGCAGATTTACCAGATGCTGAATGCGCGCACTGTCATCAAGAGCCGCTCTTTGCGATAAATGATGAAGCTTTTCGAAATAACGGAATTGAGGACATCAGCGAGCTAACGGAATTCCCAGATTTAGGTCGAGGAAAAATTACTGGGAATTTGAGTGACAATGGAAAATTTAAGATTCCGACTCTGCGAAATGTTTTATTAACGGCTCCCTATATGCACGACGGTCGGTTTGAAACAATAGATGAGGTTTTGGAGCACTACAATGAAGGAGCACATGTGCAGCCCAATACTGATCCGCTTTTGAGACCTCTGCGTCTAGAGCCGATCCATCTGGAAGCCTTAAAGAGTT